>NZ_JBSSEF010000045.1:0-20356 GCF_054061455.1 Thermostichus sp. OS-CIW-20 | reverse complement strand
TCTGCCGCTAGTCATGGGTCGCTGAAGCAGGAAGAAAGCAGCGATGCTGGGCAAAGTTCTGCTTTGTTCAGCGTTGCATAAGTCTTTCGGAGCGGCATCTACGACCACCTGATTCAGGGGGACTTGCTGGAGCTGCTGCAGCAGACCTCAGAGCGCTACGACTTGCTCCTGGCGGCAGATGTGTTTATCTATCTGGGGGATCTGGCCCAGGTCTTGCCGGCCTGTGGGCGGGTGCTCAATCCCGGCGGGCTTTTGGCCTTCACCGTCGAGCAGGGATCCGCCCCCGGCTACGAGCTGGGATCCACCACGGGGCGCTCTGCCCACTCCGCCACCTACGTGCTGCAGCAGGCAGAACGGGCAGGGCTGGATCCCGTCTATCACCAGAACTTTACCCTGCGGCGAGAGGGAGAAACCGACGTGCCCGGAGCCGTGTGGTGTTTACGTCGGCAGCCGTGATCGAAAGCGGCTGGCCCGAAATGGCTGTAGGCCCTCTATCCGCGCCCGGAAAGAATCGAGTAGAGTGGGGGCGCCCGCCTGGATTTGGATTGGGTTTTTATGAATCCGGACACCCCGCCTGCTGCGCCCTCGTCCCGCCGCTTCCCCGTTCGTCCTGTGGCAACGCTGGCCCTCGCCGCCGGCCTCCTGGCGGGGCCTACGCCCTTCTGCAGCGGCTACGGCTGCAGATGCACCGGGATCTGATCCTCTATCGGTACGCCGCTTTCTCCGGCTATGGAGATGTGACAGCGTTCGATCCCGGCCCAAGCGACCGCTGGTTTCCGCTCACCTACCCCGTATTGGCTCGCTGGGGAGGATCCGCCGACCCAAGCCGCCGCAGCTACGCCTTTGACACGCCGCTGCCCGACTACGTGGATCCCGGCGACCCTGGAGATCGCTACTTTCTGGAAGCCAAAGCCTTGCGGGACGGCTATGCCCGCCAGGCAATCTACGCCGGCAATGAGCTGCTGGCCCGCTTCCCGCAGAGCCGCTATGCCGGGGATGTGCTCATGAGTCTGGACGGCCTGACGGGAGAGGCTGCCTTCCTAGGGCGGCTGCTGGCGCAATTTCCCGACAGCGATCGCGCTCTGGAGGCAGCGCTGGGGCTGGGGCCTGTTGACCACTGAGTCTTCACCGTACTGCAGCTTCATGGCCTCTTCACAGAGCCTGCATGGAAGGCCAACAGCGGCATCCTCTGACGGGAGCTGTCTTGCGGGATCCGGGGATAAGGCTTTATCTCCCTTTTATCTCGCCGGATCTGGGTTAGCCTTGGGTTGAGTGTCCTTGGGCCCTGATGGATCCCGCGACCTTTTTGGAGCGCTACGGGTTTGAGCTAGAGGGGCAAGCCAGTCAGGCCTGGGTGGAGCGCTGGAGCAAACAGTTCCCAGCCTCTTGGATCCCGGCGGCCCTGCTGGAAGCCCTCTACCAGGGTCGCTACAAGGCCACCTCTGTGGAACAGATCCTCCGCCTCTGGCAGCGCCGTGGCGCTCCTCACCTCACCTTTCCCCCCGAAATCAGCCAATCCCTGTGGCGGGAACAACAGGAGCTGATCCGGTCTTTGGTCTCGACTGCCGCCAGCTCTTTTGCCCGCCCTCCCTCACCGCTCCCAGCCCCGCTCAGGAGAGGATCCCTCTTCTCCGGAGAATCGGCCATTTCTCTCGACTTGTTGTTGGATGAGCTGCAGGATCTCCCGCCCAAGCTGCGCCACCTGCTCGTTCATGTTCATCCTGCCCCGCCGACCTCCTCGGCGGCTCGCGCTGGCGGGACGGAGCTTTTGGTAACTTTGGAGCTGCAGCTTGCCGACCCTGTGGATCCTGACCAGCCATCCCAAGGGCAGCCTGGGTGAGTTTGCGATTTTGCCTCAGGGATCCTTGCCATCACAAACTCCGGCCTGCTCCCACCCCAGCAGAGCTTGGCCGGATGGGGGATAGGAGTGTCAGGTCTAGTCAAGACTGGCGTTGAAGGTCAAGCTCCCGCCATAGCCTATCAGGGCTGAGCGGGAGTTCTCGACGCCAGGCTCCACGGCGGCAGTGAACTGGCTGTGCACAGCCTATCCTGCCGGAGCTATCCCACTTGTCGAGCAACTGCACCAGGGCAGGCATTGAGCCCAGCCTGTCCCCCTTGATCCCCCTAGCCTAGGATGGCGGTCGCCCCGGCGAAAGCTTCCTCCCGCAGCAGGGCAGCCTTATCCGTGCGCTCCCAGGGCAGATCCAGATGGGTTTGCCCGAAGTGCCCGTAGACCGCCACGTTTTGATAGAAGCGCCCTCCCCTTTGGCGGGGCAACTCTCGCAGTTGGAACTGCGCCAGAATGGCCGCCGGCCTCAGGTCGAAGTGGCGCTGCACCAGCCGCAGCAGAGCTTCATCGGGGATGCGGCCGGTGCCAAAAGTTTCCACCAAAAGGTTGATGGGACGAGCCACCCCAATGGCGTAGCTGACCTGCACCTCGCATTTTTGCGCCAGGCCGGCGGCCACGATGTTCTTGGCCACATAGCGGGCGGCATAGGCGGCGCTGCGATCCACCTTGGTGGGATCCTTGCCGGAGAAGGCCCCGCCCCCGTGGCGGGAATAGCCGCCGTAGGTATCGACGATGATCTTGCGTCCGGTCAGGCCGGCATCCCCCTGGGGTCCGCCGATGACGAACTTGCCGGTGGGATTGGTGAGGAAGCGGGTGTTGCCATCGGGTTTGATGGGCAGCTCGGCAAACACCGGCTGCACCACCGCCTCCCAGAGATCGGCGCGGATCCGCTCCTGCACCGCTGCCTCTTCTGTAATGGCACCGATGGTCGGCGTGTGCTGGGTAGAGATCAGCAGGGTGTGAATGCCCACCGGCCGCCCCTCCTCATAGGCCACAGTCACCTGCGTTTTGCCATCCGGACGCAGGTAGGGCAGGGTGCCGTTTTTGCGAACCGCGGCCAACTGGCGGCTGAGGCGGTGGGCCAAGCTGATGGGCAGTGGCATCAACTCGGGGGTTTCGTCGCAGGCGAAGCCAAACATCAAGCCCTGATCCCCGGCCCCGATCAAGTCGAATTCATCTTCCTGAGATGTGCGACTTTCCAGAGCCAAGTTCACCCCCTGGGCGATGTCGGGGGATTGTTCATCGAAAGCCACCAACACCGCGCAGCTTTCTGCAGAGAAGCCGTTCTTGGCGTCGGTATAGCCAATTTCGGCCACCTTGTCCCGCACCAGTCGGGTGAAGTTGACATGCGCCTGCGAGGTGATCTCCCCGGTCAGGATCACCATGCCTGTATTCACCACCACCTCTGCCGCCACTCGACTTAAGGGATCCGCCGTCAAGAGGGCATCCACGATGGCGTCAGAGATCTGGTCGCAAATTTTGTCGGGGTGCCCTTCTGTCACCGACTCTGAGGAAAACAAAAACGACTTGGACAACGAACCTCTCCTTAAGACGAAACAGATACAACCAAGAACTGCCCAGAAAGCAGAGCCTGCTGCTGCCGTTCATCATCCGCCGGCCTGAGCAGGGATCCCTTCCACCTCAGCCGAGCAGAAGAACAGACCTAGGCCGTGGCCGACGCAGGAGCAAGAGCGCCGTATCGCACCGAGGACTTTGCCGCCGAAGCAATAGAGCCTCGCTCCGCTGCTGCAACCAGAGCTATTGGGAAGCGCTAAAGGGCGAAGTCGTCAGAAAAGTCCCCCTGGCAAGAGGACTGTCCTCTAGAGAAAGCTTTATTCCTTTATCTTTCGGTTACTGACTAACCGCAGGAGTTGGCACCGTAGCGGAGGCTTCCGCCGGTTGCCGCAGCTTCGTTGGGCCTGATCCCTCAGTCTGCTCTGGATAAAGAACGGAACTTGTCCTTATCGTACCCCTAACCTCGACGCATTTGTCAAAAAAATGGTTGCTGAGTGAGCCTCAGTCCAACAGCTTCTGCCACCAGTCGGTGGACTGGGCGGCCCTGAGAAAAAAGACGCTGGCCAAGCCCAAGGGAAAGAGGACGCCGAGAAAACCGACCGTCCCCAGCGCCCAAGCTAGGCGATGCAGGTGTCTTTTGCTGGCAGCGCCCGCGGCTGTTTCTGCCAAGACGGCCAACATCGATCCCAAAGCCGCCAACAGGGATCCACCCAGCCCAGCCAGATAGGCGGGCCCCAGCCACGGCTGCAACTGGGCAGCAGAGGCAATTTCCAGGCGTGGCAAGACTTGAAAACACCCTATCGCCAGCACGGCCCAGATGAAAGAGTACATCAGCAGGCTATCTCGAAAAGCGGCAGCCGGCTCTTTCATGATCCCAGCCCAATTGGGGATGAGTATGCAGCAAAACCCAACTTCTGGCTTGACAGGGATCCTAACCCATCTGCCCCAACTCTCCTGAAACCTGAAAACCTGAAAGCCAGATTAGGATGAAGAGCAGTCTGCTGAGCGAAAACTTCGGCCTGCCAGACCCCTCCTGCGGCTTCCCAACCCTCCATAGCCATGCCCCCCTCTCCCCTGCCGGAAACGCCCGGATCCCTGCCCACCTCGGCCCCCGAGCCGGAAGCCGAACAAAACCGGCGACACCGCCAAAGGATGCAACGCCGCCAGCAGATCCAGCGGCAGCGCCTGGCGAGCATGCGCGACGACAAGGGCTTGGTGATCATCTATACGGGGCAGGGCAAGGGCAAGAGCACAGCGGCCTTCGGCACCCTCTTCCGTGCCCTCGGCCAAGGGTTATCGGTGGGGGTGGTGCAATTTATCAAG
Organism: Thermostichus sp. OS-CIW-20; assembly: GCF_054061455.1. NCBI lineage: Bacteria > Bacillati > Cyanobacteriota > Cyanophyceae > Thermostichales > Thermostichaceae > Thermostichus > Thermostichus sp. OS-CIW-20. Next base: position 15,669 of record NZ_JBSSEF010000045.1, on the reverse strand, counting down.
GGGGCCTGGGATCCGGGCGAAGCCAAATTGTTGCGCAAGTTGGCCGCCCATCCCGAGCTGGAGCTGGGGAAAATTGCCTTTTACGCCATGGGGGAGGGCTTTACCTGGGAAACTCAGGATCGGGAGCGGGATATCGCCCACGCGCAGGCGGCCTGGGAAAAGGGGCGGGAGCTGTTCAGCAGCGGCGAGTACCACCTGGTGCTCCTCGATGAGATCAATGTTGCCCTCAAGCTGGGGTATCTCTCCCTGGAGCAGGTGTTGGCCGGCCTGGCCGAGAAACCGGAGCGAGTGCACGTGATCCTAACTGGGCGGGGCGCGCCGGCAGGCCTGATCGAGCGGGCCGACTTGGTTACCGAGATGACCTTGATCAAGCATCCCTTTCGCGACCAAGGGATCAAAGCGCAAATCGGCATCGAGTTCTAGTCCTTGGGTGGGGCAAGATGGCCATTCTGCTGGCGGCAGCCACAAGCGGCAGCGGCAAGACCACCGTCACGTTGGCTCTGTTGGCCGCCCTGCGGCGGCGGGGCCTGCGCATCCAGCCCTTCAAGGTGGGGCCTGACTACATCGATCCCCTGTTCCACACGGCGGTGAGCGGGATCCCCTGTCGTAACTTGGATCCCTTTTTAACCGATGAGAACTTTGTGCAGCGCTGCTTTCGCCACCACTGCCAGGGCAAAGATGGGGCAATTGTAGAGGGGGTGATGGGCCTCTTCGATGGGCGGGCGCCCGCATCCCCGCCAGATCCCACGAGCAGAACGGAGCCCTTTTTTGCCAGCAGCGCCCATGTGGCCCGCCTGCTGGGGATCCCCGTGGTGCTGGTCATCGACGGCAGCGGCATGGGAATGACAGTGGCCGCTTTGCTCTACGGCCTGAGCCGCTTCGATCCCGGCCTGGCCATCGCCGGCGTCATTTTCAACCAGGTGGCCTCGGAGCGGCACGGCCAGATTTTACAGCAAGCGGCGGCAGCGGTAGGGATCCCGGTTTTGGGCCAATTGCCCCGCCGTGAGGATCTGCGCCTGCCCAGCCGCCACCTGGGGCTGGTGCCCGTCTCAGAGCTGGATCACTTCCCCCACTGGCAGGAGGCCTGGGCCGACCTGGCCGAGCAGCACCTGAATTGGGACAAGCTGCTGCCGCTGATTCGAACGCTTCCCCCGGCAGCAGGAGAGCTATGGCCAGGGATCCCCTCTCTCGCGGAAAGGACTCCGTCCCGCCACCGTGAACGGGTTCGGGTAGGGGTGGCCCAAGACGCCGCCTTTAACTTCTACTACGCCGACAACTTGGACTTGCTGCGGGCCTGTGGCGCCGAGCTGCTGGCGTACTCTCCCCTGCAGGTGGGGCTGTGGCCGCCGGATCCCTGCGACGGCCTGCTCTTGGGGGGCGGGTTCCCAGAACTGTTTGCCGCCACCCTCTCTGAGAAAATAGCCCGACAGCCACCGCCGCCCGCCCACCCACCCCTGTATGCCGAATGCGGCGGACTGATGGTGCTGGGACGATCTCTCACCGATTTGCAGGGAAAGACCTACCCCATGGCCGGGCTGCTGCCCATCACGGTGGACATGGGCAGCCGGCTGTGTCTGGGCTACCGCGAGGCCACTGTTTTGCGCCCCACCCTGCTGGTCGAGGCCGGGGATCGCCTACGCGGGCACGAATTTCACCGCTCCCGCAGCACCCCCACCTCCCCCAGCCCAATCTACAGCTGGGGATCCCCGCCCCACCGGGAAGGCTGGGCCGGCCAGCGCCTGCACGCCTCCTATCTGCACCTTCACTGGGGATCCCGTCCCGATCTGGCAGTGCGGCTACTCCAGAATTTCTTAAGAATTGCTCAAGGTGCTCCTGATCCCGCTTAAAATAAAGCAGCGATGCAGCCCCAGTCTCCCGTTGCTGCGTCCGCCTTAGCCGCTTTCCGGCAATTGTCTAAAAAAGCTGCCGCCCTGCTCTGGAAGCAGATTCAAAGCAGATCAGTGAAAAGATCGCCATTCAGGGTTCAAAATCCGCTCCGATAGCAGGCTTCAGCGATCCCCAACTGCTTTGAGACTCTTTGAGCAATCAGTCTCCCTTCTTCCCAATCCCCAGGCCACAGCATCGAGTGTTTCCCTCTAGTTATCCGTGATATTCCTCAGCCTTTTCCCACCACAATTCCTCGGGAACCTACCCTACCTCCATCCGTCTGTAAGACCTAGCCCACTTGACCTCGCAAACGGGTCAACCCTTTCTAGACGTGCCACAATCGTCCTGGCCAAAGGGTGGGCAAAATCTTCACCGATAAAGCACTTCGGGATCAAGGCCCAAGCCCCGCCAAAGGAAAACTGACCGGTTCTCGGCAGGGATCGGATCCCAGCGGGCAAGAGTTTTGAATTAGGGTAAACTTTAATGTCTGTTCTGAGAGGAGTGTTAAATACAACATCCTCCTGCCTTAGACTTTGCCTAGCATGCTATTTGGCCCTCAGTAGTCTTGCTTAGTCTCTGGAGAGATGCTAAACGGATCCCTTTCTTGAGGATTTGTCGATCGTTATGCTAGATATGACTCTAAGTGACTAGGCATAAATTACTAGAACGCGCCCCGATGGGCCAACTCGCTATGGGAGGAGTGTGATGTTCGCACGGTTGGCGGAACAATACCGCAGCTACGTTCAAGACCTGGTGATGAGTTTGCAGGCTCTGGCCATTGTTTTGGAGAAGCGGGGCTACCCGGCTTCTTGCTACACCTGCGGCACCTCATTTGAGAGCGCCTCCTTCATGGTCAGCTTACGGGAGGGGCACTTGATTCGCTTTTTGGTTTCCGAATGCTCCATCAGTTGGACGGAGATGCGGGATGACCGGGAGCTAATGAAGTTAGAAGGGGCAGAAGCCATTCGCCAACTCCAGGATCTGGCAGAGCTGATCAAAGACGATCTGGTTGCTGCTGCCGCGCCGGCAGAAGCTCTAGCTGCCAGCAGTTGATTCCCATGCAGTTGGATGAGAAGCCTAGCCTACGGCCCTTTGGGCCTAGCCGAAGCTAAGCTAGACTCAAGGCGCCTCCCGAGCACCTTCCCCCTCCAACACTTGTCACCGGCCTTCATACCCCCAAGGGGATTCGAACCCCTGTCGCATCCGTGAAAGGGATGTGTCCTAGGCCTCTAGACGATGGGGGCATCCCAGAAGTGACGCGATCCTGATTGTAAAGAGAGAGGTGTAATTTTGTCAACTTAAACTTATGTCCTCTCCTAGTCGGCGTCTCCCGAGTCCCGTTCTGCCAAGTTCAGGATCAAAATCCCCAGCAGAGCCAGGCCCAGCAAGCCGGCAATCACGAGGCGTTCATCCGGGATCACATCCATGCTAGGCCTCAAGCTGTCAACTTTACAGGCTGCTGGCTCCGAGCAACGCAGCACAGCCTTAGGGCGGCAAACCGTCCTAGGCGGAGCAGCCGTCCAGTGGCTTACACTACACTAAAAAGTAACAACCCATCGCTTGGACTGGCATGATTCCCACCGTTATTGAGCAATCTGCACGCGGCGAGCGCGCCTTTGATATCTACTCGCGTCTATTGCGGGATCGGATCATCTTCTTGGGCACCCAGGTGGACGACGACATTGCCAACCTGATCGTGGCCCAGATGCTCTACCTGGAATCTGAAGACCCCGAGAAAGATATTTACCTCTACATCAACTCTCCCGGCGGCTCCGTCTATGCCGGTATGGCCATCTACGACACCATGCAGCACATTCAGCCGGATGTCTCCACCATCTGCATTGGCTTGGCCGCCAGCATGGGAGCCTTTTTGCTGGCAGGAGGTGCCAAAGGCAAACGCATTGCCCTTCCCCACGCCCGCATCATGATTCACCAACCCCTCGGTGGAGCCCAGGGGCCAGCCACCGATATCGAGATTCAGGCTAAAGAGATCCTCTTTATCAAAAACAGTCTCAACAGCCTGCTGGCCTACCACACTGGCCAGCCCCTGGAGCGCATCGAGCGCGATACCGACCGCGACAACTTTATGACTCCAGAGCAGGCCAAAGAATACGGCCTCATCGACCAGGTGATCACCAGGAGACCCCAACCATCCTTGGCCGCCGTTTCTTAGCCCCTCTGGCCGCTGCAGACAAACCCACCCAGCTCCCTTCTCAAGGGAGCTTTTGCCTTTTCCAGGGATCCCACCCAGGGATATTAAGAAAGCCAAAGAAATCTATATTTTCGGCGCCAACCAAGGGGGCTTACTTTAATCAAACTAATCGAACTCATAAAGAAAGTAACGATCAGCCTGTCTTTGCGGATGATAGCTTAGGATTAAACCAATGTAGGCTTGTGTTTGTCAAAGTTCTAGCCTAGACAGTGTATAGAAATCTCGCCACTGGATTTCCAAAATCCAGGCGGTTGAGGCTAGCGATTGGCAGCGCTTGAAAAGGAGGGTTTAGGACTTTACATCCGCTTGGATGAAGACTGTCTCGAAGCCCAAGTAGGGCCTCACAGTTGTGAGGCGAGTTCATTCACGAAAACTCGGTGGTCTGTGGTTTTGGCCCTGAGTTTTGCCTCTTGATTGCATCCGTGAATGGCATTTTCTGGTTTTGTGATTCGTTTAGAGGGAGATCAACGTGGCCTACTCAGCAACCCAAACCAAAAAGGGCTATCAAGCCGGCGTAAAGGATTACCGACTCACGTATTACACGCCCGATTACACGCCCAAGGATACCGACGTCTTGGCCTGTTTCCGGGTTACTCCTCAGCCGGGCGTTCCCCCCGAAGAGGCCGGGGCGGCTGTGGCGGCTGAATCTTCGACCGGCACCTGGACAACCGTGTGGACGGATCTGCTCACCGACTTGGATCGGTACAAGGGCCGCTGCTACGACATCGAGCCGGTCCCGGGCGAAGAGAATCAATACTTCTGCTTCGTCGCCTACCCGCTGGATCTGTTCGAGGAAGGCTCGGTCACCAACATGCTCACCTCGATTGTAGGCAACGTCTTTGGCTTCAAAGCCTTGAAAGCGTTGCGGCTGGAGGATGTGCGGATCCCGGTGGCCTACCTGAAGACCTTCCAGGGCCCTCCCCACGGCATTCAGGTGGAGCGGGACAAGTTGAACAAGTACGGCCGTCCGCTGCTGGGCTGCACCATCAAGCCCAAGCTGGGCCTTTCCGCCAAAAACTACGGACGGGCCGTGTACGAGGCGCTGCGGGGCGGGTTGGACTTCACCAAAGACGACGAAAACATCAACTCCCAGCCCTTCCAGCGCTGGCGGGATCGCTACCTCTTTGTGATGGAGGCTGTCCACAAGGCGCAGGCAGAGACTGGCGAGATCAAGGGGCACTACCTGAACGTGACGGCGCCCACCTGTGAGGAGATGTTCAAGCGGGCGGAGTTTGCCAAGGAGATCGGTGCCCCCATCATCATGCACGATTACCTGACTGCCGGATTTACCGCCAACACCAGCTTGGCCAAGTGGTGCCGCGACAACGGCATCCTGCTGCACATTCACCGCGCCATGCATGCCGTGATTGACCGCCAGAAAAACCACGGCATCCACTTCCGGGTGCTGGCCAAGTGCTTGCGCATGTCCGGCGGCGACCACCTGCATGCCGGTACGGTGGTGGGCAAGTTGGAGGGCGACCGCGCCATCACCATGGGCTTTGTGGATCTCATGCGGGAAAACTACGTGGAGGCCGACCGCTCCCGCGGCATTTTCTTCACCCAAGATTGGGCCTCCATGCCTGGGGTGATGCCGGTGGCCTCCGGTGGCATTCACGTCTGGCACATGCCGGCGCTGGTGGAGATCTTCGGCGACGACGCGGTGCTGCAGTTTGGTGGCGGAACCCTGGGACACCCCTGGGGGAACGCGCCAGGCGCCACTGCCAACCGGGTGGCCCTAGAAGCCTGTATCCAGGCCCGCAATGAGGGTCGGGATCTGGCCCGTGAGGGTAACGAGATCATCCGCGAAGCGGCCAAGTGGTCGCCGGAACTGGCGGCTGCCTGCGAGCTGTGGAAGGAGATCAAGTTCGAGTTCAAGCCCGTCGATACGCTCTAGAGATCTGCCGGGGGCAAGGGATCCCCAGAGTTCTCTTGCCCCGCTGCTTCGGCTTACCCCTGGACTGGCCATGGATCTGAAACAGATCGCCAAAGATACGGCCAAAACCTTGATCAGCTACCTGACCTATCAGGCAATGCGCACGGTGCTGGCCCAACTGAGCGAGACGGATCCTCCCAGGGCCCTGTGGCTGCAGCAGTTCTCGGCTCGGCAAAACCTTCAGGAGGGGGAAACCTACCTGCGGGCTTTGCTGGCAGAGTGTCCTGACCTGGCCTATCGCATCATGACCGTTCGCGAGCACATTGCGGCGGAGGTGGTGGACTACTTGCCGGAGATGGCCAAGACCGGCATCCAGCAAGCCAACATGGAACACCGCCGTAGCCACCTGGAACGGCTTACCTCAGCAGCGGGATCCCCGCTGGCCACGCACCCGGAAGCGGGATCCCCTCTTCAGAACCCTACACCTGAAACGGAGTAACTTCAGTCATGCAAACCTTGCCGAAAGAGCGCCGCTACGAAACTTTTTCCTACTTGCCTCCGATGACGGATCTGCAGATCCTCAAGCAGGTGCAGTACATCTTGGATCAAGGCTACATTCCTGCCATCGAATTCAACGAGTCTTCGCAGCCCACCGACCACTACTGGACGCTGTGGAAATTGCCCCTGTTCAGCGCCACTTCTCCCCAGGAGGTGCTGACCGAGGTACAGGCCTGCCGCAGCGCCTACCCCAATTGCTTCATCCGTGTGGTGGGTTTCGACAACATTAAGCAGTGCCAGGTGCTCAGCTTCTTGGTTTACAAGCCCAGCGGCCTGCGCTAGGAGAGGTCCAGAGCAATCGGTCTAGTTCCCAGCCAATCGGCGCAGAGGGAGAGCTTCTCCCTCTTTATTTATTTCTTGCTTTGCATAGCCATTCCCAATGGCAACGGCGCCATTCTCAATCTCAAAAATACAGTCATTTCAAACAGCAACGAAACGGTTCTTTGCCTCGTTATTGCTACGCAACGCTCTAACTCCCCTCTCCCAGAGGGAGAAGGGCTGGGGGTGAGGGCAGCGGCGCGGAGCGCTTGGGCATCTTTTTAGGATCCGATCCCCAAAAGCGCCCCCAGACCCACTGCTAAAAGAGCTGCTAGGGTCGTTTGAATGCCGTTCACCACTTCATTGCTCATCCAAGCCAAGCGAGGCTGCAACACCACCCCCATCCAGCTTTCTGCCAAAGTGGCCAGGATCCCGGCCAGCCAGCAGATTCCCAACCATAGGAGATTCCCTCCCACCCATTCTCCGCCAATGCCCCAGGCCAAGGCGGCCATCCCTCCTGCTGCCGCCACCCCCGCCAGGGATCCCTCCAGGCTGACGGCTCCCTCAGTGCCTGCTGGCACCGGCTGCAAGGTGGTGATCAAAAAGGTCTGACGTCCGTAGGCTTTTCCCACCTCGCTGCTGACGGTATCGGCCAACTTGGCGGCGAAGCTGGCGCTATACCCCAACCACCAGAGGGGATGGGCAAAAAGCGCATATCCCACCGCACAGGCAGCTCCCGTCAGGGCAGATCCCCAGACATTTTCCGGCCCTCGCGCCCCCTCTCGCTTTTCGGCGATCCCCTGGGCCTGCTTGCGGCGGATCCCCAGCTTGGTTACGGCGGTGCCGACTAAAAAATAGGCGGCTACGACCAGGTAACCCCGCCCTCCCAGGCCCCCCCACACCAACAGGCCCAGCAGGCCCGCGTGGAGAACCCCAGCTCGCGTCAGCGCCTTCTGGGGGCTCAGCAGGGCCAGCGCCACCAAGGCCAGATTGAGCCAGAGCGCCACCCCCCACTGACTCAGCAGCCACGCCTGACCCATGGGTGCCCTCCACCACCGGCAAGGGCGGCTAGGAACTGGCCACAACAACGGAGAGGGAGGGATTCGAACCCTCGACGGAGCTTTTGGGCCCCGTAACTTCTTAGCAGGAAGCCGCTTTCGACCACTCAGCCACCTCTCCAGAGCGGCAGAGACCTCAGCAAGCTGGGATCCAGCCGCCGGCTCACCTATTGTAGAAGATGGGATCCCACCCGGCAACTGTTCTCGAGCGGGATCCCTGCTGCAGCTCAGTTCACCACCTGCACATAGATATCGAAGCTGCCGCTGTTGTCGCCGTAGCTGCCCTTGGCGTCATTGACGTTGAAGGCGATATCCAAGTTGGGATCCAGATCCACCTCTTGCGGCTGCTCCGGCGAGGATTCCCAGACCTGCCGGGCCACCAACCGGGCGTTGGGCTGGAACAGCACCAGGCCGTAGCGGCAAAGACCGGGGTAGCGCCACTCCGAAGGCGTGGGGATCCCTTTGCCGAGAGGAGAGCGGATGCTGGTGGAGAAAGAAAAGCCATAGCGCCAGGCTACATTTCTTACGAAAAAGCGAATGCGGCTGGCCCGCAGCGGCTGCCCTTGCCAGTACAGGACATTGCCGGCCTCGTGGTTAACCCGCAGGCCACAGAAGGCAATCCAGCCCTGCAAATTTTCCTCTTGGGGCTGACTGCCCTCGATCACCACGGCTTGGCTCCAGTCCAAGTCGCTGCCATCACAGGTAATCTCTGGAGGGACTTGCGTCAAATCCACTTGCAGAAGCTCTAACGTAGCGGGCATAACCAATTGGGTAGACATTGCTCTCTCCTTGTTTCCTTGCAAGGCAAGATTGTGATTGTGAAGCCTTAAGAAGTTTTAAGGCAAGCTGATAAAAAACAACTCTAGATTCTCGTAAAGCTCTCTCTGGGAAATTCCTTCTCCTGCTAGCTCTAGCAAATCCAGGTTACCCAAGTTACTCAAAGAGCGGATCGGACTTTTTCAAATTTTTACCAAAAATGCTGAAAAAGCAAATCCCAATGCCTTTTCCTTATATTTATATAACGCGACGACATGAATGGCGGAACGTACCGAGAGGCTGTGCCTCCTCCGGGCTAAACTAGCTCTACTTGATGACTAACGACTATTTCAGAAGAAAAAGGTTTCTTGCAATATTTTTAACTCCGTTGCTAGCAAAAGCTAAACCTTGAACTCGAGGAGGGCAAGTTTTCCCGATTGGTGTCCTAGAACACTCGGACTCTGCTGTCCGAGAAGCCTTTTGCCGAGGCTGGCCAGAACCTGGAGCGCTTTAGCCGGAGCTTCTGATAGGATCGCCATCACAGGTCTCAACAGGTCTTAGGGTGCACGGCGCCCACGGCATGCACAACCACTTGACTTCCTCCGCTGTCACCGATCTCGAGATCATCTCCTTGTCAAGTCCCCGACAGGCCATGTCCCTGGCGGGCGTGCAGGAGTCTAACTTGAAGTGGATTAGCCGCTGCAGCGGCGCCTCGGTTACCCTGCGAGGGCAGGATCTCTATCTGAGGGGAACACCTCAACAGCGGCAGCAGGTGCGGCAGTGGCTAGAATTGCTGAAGCCGCTTTGGCAAACTGGACACCCTGTCACGGTGATTGATGCGGAGCAAGCTTTTCGCGCCCTCTCCGGCCAGGAGGCTACGGCCTATCAGCAAGCGCAAGCAGGTGTGTTGGCCCGCACCCGTAAGGGAGAGTTGATCCGGCCCAAGACACCCCGCCAACAGGAGTACGTGCAAGCCATTCGCACCCACGATCTCTGCTTCGGCATCGGGCCGGCAGGCACCGGGAAAACCTATCTGGCTGCCGTTGTGGCCATCACAGCCCTGCAAAACCGCGAGTACGAGCGTTTGATCCTGACGCGACCAGCGGTAGAGGCAGGGGAGAAGCTGGGCTTCTTGCCAGGGGATCTGGTGGAAAAGGTAGATCCCTATCTGCGGCCTCTCTACGATGCCCTGTTCGAGTTTATCGACCCGGCCAAGCTGCCCCAGCTTATGGCCCAGGGAGTCATCGAGGTGGTGCCGCTGGCCTACATGCGGGGGCGTACCCTCAGCAACGCTTTCATCATCTTGGACGAGGCCCAAAACACCACCCCGGAGCAGATGAAGATGGCCCTCACGCGGCTGGGCTTCCGCTCCCGCATGGTGGTTACCGGGGATCTCACCCAAACGGATCTGGGCAAGCATCGCCTGTCGGGCCTGGCGGCTGCAGAGCGCATCCTGGCGGGGGTAGAGGGGGTTGCCTTTTGCTACTTTGACCAGCGGGATGTGGTACGCCACCCCCTGGTGCAGCGGATTGTGGATGCCTACGCCCGCTACGAGAGCCAGCAGTGAGACCGAGGGTAATCTTCTTCGATGCCGTGGGCACGCTGTTTCGGGTGCGGGGCAGCGTCGGCCAGGCCTACAGCCAGGTGGCAGCAGCGTATGGAGTGGCGGTGGATCCGCAGGCGTTGGATCGCGCCTTTGCCCAAGCTTTTGCCAGCGCTCCGCCGCCAGCCTGTGCCGGTCTTCTGGGATCCGCCCTCCAGGAATGGGAGCGGGCCTGGTGGCGCCAGGTGGTGCGCCAGACCTTTGCGGGGGTGGGATCCCTGGCTGCTTTTGGGGAGGAACGGTTTGAGGCGTTTTTTGCCCGCCTTTTCGAGTATTTTGCCACGTTGGATCCCTGGGAGCTCTATCCCGAGACGCTGCCGGTTCTGCAGGTTCTGCAACAGGAAGGGATCCGGCTGGGGGTGATCTCCAATTTCGACAGCCGCCTGCCCAGGGTGCTGCAGGCGCTGGGGCTAGGGGGCTATTTTTCCAGCCTTACTCTCTCTACCCAGGTGGGCTATGCCAAGCCCGATCCCCGCATCTTCCAAGCTGCCCTGGCGGCCCAGGGGATCCCGCCCGCCGCTGCCTGGCACATCGGCGACAGCCGCCGCGAAGACTATCAAGGGGCCAAGGCAGCAGGCTTGAGGGCCCTTTGGCTGAATCGAGAAGGACAAGATCCCTCCTGCCAAGAGCGAATCGAAAACTTGGGGGGATCCCTCTCCCTGCTCAATGCGCTGGAGCGGAATTAAGCAGTAGCGGGGCAAAAACCCCATCGGGCTTGAGCAAGTAGCGCCGCAGGTTCATCTGCCGCTCCAGAAGGCAGGCATGGCCGCTCAAAGGCGAGATCTCCACCTGGGCCTGGGGCAGTCGCTCCGCCAGACGCTGCACCTCCTGCACCGAGGGCAGGAGACGATCCCGCCCCCCCGCCACCAGCAACGTCGGCAGGGTCATCGACTCCAGGGGCAGCTCCTCCACGACAAACGATCCCAGCAAGGCCAGGCGCTGGGCGGCCACCGTGGGCTCAACACTGTGAACGGCCTGGCGCAGCCGCTCCCGATCCGGCGGCTCCATTTGGCTTAGCTCCGCCAAAAATCCCAGCCCCCGCTCCGCCATCTGGTGGTAGAGCGCCGGCGGCAAAAAAGGCAGGAGAACATGACCTGCCCACCACCAGGGCCGGCGCCGCAGCGACGAGGCCGGATTAACCAGAATCAGGCCGCGACAGCGCTCCGGCTGCTGGGCAGCCACAGCCAGGGCTAGGCAAGCTCCGAAGGACTCGCCACACAGGTAGGCTCCCTCGTCCAGCTGGGATCCCACCCAATCGGCCAGGCTCTCCCAGCTCTGCCCTGCTGCGGGGTGGTTTAAGCTCAAAGGGCGGACGTGAAACTCGGCTTGCAGAGCCTGTGCCTGCCGGTAAAACAATTTGCCGGTGCCATCCATACCCGGCAAATAGAGCAGCAAGGGCCGCTTCTGGCGGCTTGGACTAGAGGCAATGGGCTTGCCCTTCAATGTTTCCATCTCCTTGCCAACCCCAAGCGCACCTGTTCGCGAGCGGCTGCCGTCAACTCCTGAATTAGCTGCAGCCGCTCCTGGCGGCAGGTAGAGCGCCCTGCTCCCCCTACCCAAAGAGGGGATCCCACTCGAACCACCACCTGACGGTAGATCACCACCGGATGCCCCCCCGGCCGCTGAAACCTGGGCTCCGTGGGATCAAACCAGCGGAAAAAAGCCATGGGAATATCCATCGCCCGCCACTCTTCCTGCGCCCACACGGCCACCGGCAGGATCGGCAGGGGATCCACGCCAGCAGCCAAGGCCAGATGGGCAAAGCCCGGCTGAAACCAGCCCAGCTCTTGGGGCGAGGTCTCGCGAGTAATCTGCTCCGCCCCTTCCGGGAAGATCCCCACCCCTCCGCCTGCCGCCAGAGTGGCCTGCGCCTGGCGAAAAAAGGCAAGCTGCGGCCCTGATCCCTGCTGGAGGGGGATACAACCCAGGGCCAAGGCAACCTCCCGCAAGAGGGGCACTTGCGATAGGTAGTAGTGGCAGGCAAAACGAATCGGTCGATCCAGCCCAGCAATCAGCACCGGCGCATCCAAAAAGCTGCGATGGTTGCTCACCACCAGCAGGGGGCCCTGGGGAACCCGCTCCTTGCCCTCCACCCACACCTCCGTCTGGAAAAGGCCAAGCAAGACCTGCGCCAGCGCCCTCGCGTCGGGGAACCCGCTTTGCTGCAGGAGTTGATCCAGCATCGCCACCCTGCTCAATAGTCCACCCCGCGCCGCAGATCGGCCCCCTGTTCGGCATAATGCTTGTGGCTCACCATTTCCGAATGGACAGAGGCCAGCTCAAAGTAGGGCAAAGGCGCATGGCAGCGCCCTGTGATGATGATCTCCGTATCGCGTGGCTTGCGCAGCAAAGCCTCAACAATCGGCTCCACATCCAATAGCTCCAGATCCACCGTTGGGTTGAGCTCGTCCAGAATAATGGTCTTGTAAAGCCCAGAGGCGATGGCCGCCCGTGCCAGCTCCCAGCCCCGCTCCGCCTCCACGTAGTCGATTTCCTGCTGCTTGCCCCGCCAAACGATGGCGTCGCGGCCGCAGCGCTGGTGATCTACTAGATCGGGATAGCTCTCTCGCAAAGCCCGAATGGCCGCATCTTCTGTGTAGCCCGTTCCCCCCTTTAGCCACTGCATAATCAGGACGCGGTGGGAGAGATCTTTGCTGATGCCGCGCCCAATGGCCTGCAGAGCCCGGCCCAGAGCGCTGGTGGACTTGCCCTTGCCGTTGCCGGTATAGATCTCGATGCCGCTGAGGAGGGGCTGGCCGTCCTGGGGATCCGCCGCCCGCCGCACGCTGCGCATTTCCGAGTGCAAATCTGCTAGGTCGATAATTTCCTTAGGGGCGCCCCGTCCGGTGATGATGACCTCCATTTCCTCTGGCTTTTGCTTGAGGGTGCTGACGACCTCGTCCACAGGCAGCAGGCCCAGATCCAGCACCGGGTTCAGCTCGTCCAGCACCACCACCGAGTAGAACCCCGACGCCAGCGCCCCCTTGGCCACATCCCAGCCGCGGCGGGCCTCTTGGCGGTCAAACTTAGTGATCTCGTCGGGGCCGAAGAACTCTCCTCGCCCCGTGCGCAGTTGATCGATAAGGTGGGGGAAGCCGCGCTGCAGAGCGGCAATCGCGGCATCCTCGGCATAGGTGCGGCCCGGCCCCTTGAGAAACCGCACCAGCAACACCCGGCTGGGGGCCGAGTTTTCAATCCCCAGCCCAATGGAACGCAGCACAACCCCTAGCGCCGCCTGCGACTTGCCCTTGCCCTCGCCGTCGTAAACATGGATCTGGCCTCGCCGGCGGTCAAATTGTTGCGCGGTTACAATGCCGATTTCTGCCATGCCCCTCCGCATCACGCCGCTGTCCAGAACTCGTGCTTCCCTACCCCCATCTTAGAGTCTAGCCAGAGGTTTTCGGGGAAGCGCGGAGAGGGCCAGAAAAAGCCGGCAAGAGCCGATAAACACCGGGATAAGATGAGCAATGGTTGTCCAGCCCAGTGCTTATCTAGCGACGGATCCCCCTTGTATCCAACCGTGTTTTCTTCTCGCCCCTTGCCCCCTGCGGTCGATAGCCCCATCGAGCTGGTGGGACGGACGCCGCTCATTCGCCTGCGGCGGGTCACCGCCGACCTGCCGCCGTCGGTGCGAGTGTATGGCAAAGCAGAGTGGTACAACCCCGGCGGCTCGGTCAAGGATCGCCCGGCCCTGAATATGATCCGCGCTGGCGAACGCGAGGGCAAGCTTACGCCTGGCAAGATCATCCTGGATGCCACCAGCGGCAACACCGGCATCGCCTACGCCTGGATCGGGGCAGCTTTGGGGTACAAGGTGAAGCTGGCCCTGCCGGCCAACGCCAGCCCAGAGCGCAAGAAGATCCTCGCCGCCTACGGGGTGGAGGTAGTGCTCACGGATCCGGCCCTCGGCTCCGATGGGGCCATCGAGAAAGCCCGCGCCCTCTATGCCGAAAACCCGGATCTCTACTTCTATCCCGACCAGTACAGCAACCCCGCCAACTGGCAGGCCCACTACGAGACCACGGGGGTAGAAATCTGGGAGCAAACCCAGGGACAGGTCACCCACTTCGTAACCGGGTTAGGCACCAGCGGCACCTGCATGGGGGTGGGGCGGCGCTTGCGGGAGTACCGCTCCGATATCCAGATCATTGCCATGCAGCCGGACTCCCCCTTCCACGGCCTTGAAGGCCTCAAGCACATGGCCACTGCTCTCAAGCCCGAGATTTACGATCCCACCCTGCCCGACCAGCACATCGAGATCTCCACCGAAGCAGCCCAGAAAATGGTCAAGCGTTTGGCCTTGGAGGAAGGCTTGTTGGTGGGCATCTCTGCCGGAGCCAATGTGGTGGCGGCTCTACAGGTGGCCTGTCAGCTCTCCTCCGGCGTGGTGGTGACCATCTTGTGCGACGGGGCCGATAAGTATCTCTCAGAGCGGTTTTGGACAGAAGATTAAACTAGCCCGTACCGCAATGGCCCCTCCTCTTAACAGCCCCGCCCTTTTGCCGCTATGATGGTTAAATCTGGAATGCGGATGTGGCGGAACTGGTATACGCGCACGTTTGAGGGGCGTGTGGCTTTGCCATGCGAGTTCGAGTCTCGCCATCCGCACTGGGCCCTCACCCCCAGCCCCTCTCCCAAGGAGGAGAGGGGAAGCGGGCAGTGGTCAACCAGCCGATTGCACTATTCCCGAACGGCGCCCTGAAGGCGTGTGCCCCAGGTGCGGGCAAAGCTCAGGTCAGTCCCGGTCAGATTGGCATCGCGCAGATCGGCCCCCCGCAAGTCGGCGCCGTACAGGGAGGCAGAAGAGAGATCGGCACCCCGCAAATCAGCACCCCGCAAGTCCGCTCCCTCCAGGTAGGCACCGCTGAGATCGGCGCCACGCAACTGGGCGCGCCGCAGATTGGCTCCCACCAAGTAGGACTGGCTGAGATCGGCGCCAGTGAGGATGGTGCGCTCCAGGTTGGCCTCGATCAGGTCGGCACCCTGGAGGTTAGCCTCTGCCAGATCCAGGTTGCTCAGCTCAAGGGATCCCAGCCGGCAATTGGGACAGGTTCTGGAGGCCAGCAGGTAGCGCAGGAAGCAGGCGTTGGGGGTTGTGGCGGCGGCATTGGAAGCGACGGCTGTCGTGGCCAGCAGGGCCAAAATGGCGGAAGCTTTGAGATGAAAGTTCATGGTAACCGAGCCTCACAAAAAGTTGACTGAGACAATCCGGCAGAGTGGGGTTGTTTTGCGTTGGTCACATGATAGTGGCATCTGCCGGCTTCGGCCACTGCACAGATCTGCCTGGTTTTGTGGATCGACAGACGCTCCCAAGGTGTGATGACGTTGTGGCCTTATCGCCCCAGAGCTTGTGGGCTATCGCCGGGCGGGGGAGCATGACTCTAGTCAATGATATGCTGGACTATACTGAAAATAATGCCCAGTATGTTCAGTATGGCTGCTTGGTATGGCTAGGTATGTAAAA
>NZ_JBSSEF010000044.1:0-22648 GCF_054061455.1 Thermostichus sp. OS-CIW-20 | reverse complement strand
GCCGCTCGCAGCCGGGAAATCGAGCAGCTGCGCCAGGCCATTCGGGAAAGCCACGCCGAGCTGAGCGAGCAAAACGCCGCTCGCAGCCGGGAAATCGAGCAGCTGCGCCAGGCCATTCGGGAAAGCCACGCCGAGCTGAGCGAGCAAAACGCCGCTCGCAGCCGGGAAATTGAGCAGCTGCGCCAGGCCATTCGGGAAAGCTATGAGCAAAACGTGGCTCAAGCGCAAGGCTTGAGAGACTTACAGGAAGTTGTCCGTGAGACCCGCTCGGACTTAGCACACTTGGCCGAATGGGCCGAGGAAGTAACTCAAGCTCTCATCACTCTCACTGCATTGCAACAAGAGCACGAACGCGCTATCCAGGCCATCAACCAGCGTCAGATCGAGAATGACCAGAGGTTTAACGTTCTCCTCGAAGAAGTGCGCTATCTTATTCGCAGACAGGGGCTAGATGGAAGCTCTTCTCCCCCTTCTGGTTGAGGAGGGGGATCCCTTCTAAGCAAAGCTCAGAGCTACAAGGACAGCTCTAGTCTTCATCCACTTCCCACTCCAACAGATGGGCATAAGGAGCCACCAGCTCGGGAGAGTAAAAGGCAATGGCCCGCAGGGTGTGCCAATCCTCCAGGCAGTCGAACACGTTGGGGTACTCGTTGCGCTCCAGACGCTCCGCAATGGCCGCCACATCGGCTGCAGTGAACTGGCGGGGATCCATGCCCTTGGGGAGGGCTTCTACTTTGGATCGGGCAGACATAGGCAGCCTGAACACGCTACAAGCCGATCTTAGCCTCTCGGCCCGACGCCCCCTGGCCGAAACCACGAATTTGTAGAGGTTCTACACAATGCAGGCTGGGTATCTGCCTTGCCTAGCGGAGGAGCTCGGCGTCCAAAACAGGCTCTGTCTGGGTAACGCGGTAATAGCCAGCCTGGGTGCGGACCGAGGCTTGGTAGGGGCTGGGCAAATCCAGCGAGCGCAAGGGCGGGATGTTGGTGCGCTGGTTCAGCAAAGTGGTGAAGAAGGCGGTGGTTCGCCGGGCCTGGGAGCGCACTACCTCTTCAGGGAAAACCACCGGATCCGCATCTCTGCCCCTATCCAGCAGGATCGCATCCAGGGCATCCCCCACCGGGTAAGAAGGATAGGCAATTTGGGCAAAAACAGCCCCCGCCGGGATCCCGGCGGCTAGACAGCCCAGAACAATCGCCAGGGTTAGACGCATGTGCTGTAGTTCCTCCTACGCTACTGTAGTTCGTTCCTCAACACCGGAAAAAGCAGAAGCTGGGCGTTGCCCACCAACCTTGACCCCCGGGGAGCCTACCTCTTGACCGGCAGCTAAGGCGGATTCTACCCGAAAGACTTCGGTTGACAACGGTTGCAGCCCCCAACATGACACGGGATCCCCCTGCCGACTAGGATCGGGATGCACTGTTTGAGAACCGTTGCCTGTGAGTGTTCGCGTTCGCCTTGCCCCTAGCCCAACTGGCAACTTGCACATCGGCACCGCCCGGACAGCGGTGTTTAACTGGCTCTACGCTCGCCGCCACGGTGGCCAGTTCATTTTGCGCATCGAAGACACCGACCGCGAGCGCTCTTCCCCCCGCTACACCCGCAACATCTTAGCAGGGCTAGCCTGGCTGGGACTGGATTGGGATGAGGGGCCCATCTACCAGTCCAACCGCATCGCGCGCTACCAAGCGGTGGTGCAGCAGCTTTTGGACCAGGGGCTGGCTTACCGCTGCTATGTCAGCGAGGTGGAGCTAGAAGCAATGCGCGCTGCGCAGAAGGCCGCCGGCAAGGCTCCCCGCTACGATAACCGCCACCGCTTTCTCACTGAGGAGCAGCGACGGGCCTATGAAGCCGAGGGTCGGCAGCCGGTGATCCGTTTCAAGATCGAGGAGCCCCTGGAGGTGTCGTGGGTGGATCTTATCCGCGGCCCCATTACCTGGAACACCCAGGATTTGGGGGGAGACATGGTGATCGCGCGGGCGGATGGCTACCCTCTCTACAACCTGGCAGTGGTGGTGGACGACATCGACATGGGCATCACCCATGTCATCCGTGGCGAAGACCATATCGGCAACACGCCTAAGCAGATCTTGCTCTACCGCGCTCTGGGTCATGAACCGCCGCAGTTTGCCCATTCTCCCCTGATCCTGAATCCAGAAGGGAAGAAGCTCTCCAAGCGGGATGGGGCGACCTCGGTGGCGGAGTTTCAGCAGATGGGCTTCTTGCCGGAAGCTCTCAAGAATTACTTGGCTTTGCTCAGTTGGTCGCCTCCCGATGGGGAAGAGATCTTCTCGTTGGAAAAGGCGGCTACGATGTTTGACTTCGACCGGGTCAACCGGGCTGCCGCTCGTTTTGATTGGGACAAGCTCAACTGGATCAACAGCCAGTACATCAAGCAGCTCTCCCCGGCAGAATTGGTGGAGCGGCTGACACCCTTTTGGCAGGCGGCGGGGTTTGACCTGGGATCCGTGCCGGATCCCACTTGGCTGGAAGAGGTGGCCTGCCTAATCGCCGAGGGCATCGACCGCCTGACGGAGGCTCCTCCCCTGAGCCGCTTTTTGTTTCAAGAGCCCCTCAGCTACTCGTTGCCGGCTCTGGAACAGTTGCGCCTGCCGGGGGTGGCGGAAGCGATGGCCGCCATGGCCACCACGTTGGCTGCTGCTGAGTTGCCCCAGCCAGTTTCCGCGGACAGCCTAAAACCGCTGGTGGAAGAGGTGGCCAAAAGCCAGGGGATGAAAAAGGGCCTGCTGCTGAAAAGCTTGCGGGCCGCCCTGACAGGGGATCTGCAGGGGCCGGATTTGATGGCCTCTTTTGCGCTGTTGCAGCGGCGGGGCTGGGCTTTGGGGCGGCTGGAGGCGGTGCAGAAGGTGGTTGCCTGAGTTCAGGCTGTTGGAGTTGACTTTTCTATTGCTTGCTGCTATGCCTTTGCAGGCTTTTGTCGATCCGGATTCCACTTTCTTGATCCAGCTTCAGGCTGCCAACCAAATCGTTCAGGAACTGGTGCTGCTCTCTTCGCAAGAGGCTTCAGAAGCGGCGGAGCCGGAGGTGTGGGAGCAAGGCCTGCTCAAGTTGGCTCAAACCCTAGTGCACCAGATGGTGAGCCGCCTGGGCGTGGCCTCCGCTCGCCTCTGGTTTTTCGACCCGCAAGAGGGTTGCTTTCGGTCGGTGGCCCATGCTGGCCTGCTCAGCCCTGCCCACGCCCAAATTGAGCGAATCTACCCCGATGACAGCCCTATGGGGCGTGTGGTCCAGCAAGGGTTGCCCCTCTTGAGCAACAACCCGGATCAAGAGGTCTGGATGCCTGCCCCGGAGTGGGTGAGGGCCAATGGCCTGCGGGGCTTTGTCGCCTACCCAATTAACCGCGGGGAGGAGCGGCTGGGCGCTTTGGCTCTGCTGAGCTGGACACCCTTGGAGGCCAGCTTTGTAGAAGTAGTGAAGTTTCTTTGTTCCTATACGGCCAGCGCCATTATCAATGCCAAGCTGCTGGAGCGCAGCCGCCGACAGGCGGTGCGGGAGGCGTTGCTCAACCGCATCACCAGCACTGTCCACCGCTTTCTGCAGTGGGATCAAATCGTCAGCACTGCCCTGAAGGAGCTGCAGCACGCCTTTCTCTCGAAAGGGGTGAAGGGGCTGAGCCGCTGTTGTTTTTACAGTATCAACCCGGATCAGGAGACGGTTCAGGTCACCCACGAGGCCCTAAGCCCTGGGCTGGCCCCGTCCCTGGGGCAGGTGTACCGGATCCAAGACTTTGGCTCGCTGTGCGAGCGGTTGCAGGAGGGGCAGGTGGTGCAAATAGCCCTGCATATGCAGCCGGCTCAGGAACATCTGTTGCCGCCGCAGGGACTGGCCGCTTTCCAGGCGCTACAGGCTCGCTCGGCGGTGCTGATCCCGTTGCAAGCGGTGGGCTCAGCAGGAGCCGGGCTGGGGGAAGCCGGCGGCAGGGATCCGCAGACGGGCCGATCCGACTTGGCTGCTGCGCCAGGGGGGATGATCGGGCTGCTGGGGGTATACCTAACTACACCCCACCCCTGGCAGCCGGAGGAGATTGACCTGTTGCGCTCGGTGGCCTACCAACTGGCGATTGCCCTAACTCGTTCCAGCCTGTTTGAGCGGGCCCATCGGCAGGCGGAACGGCTGGCGCTGTTGCACTCGATCACAGCGGCAATTCGCTCCAGCCTGGAGCCCACCACTCTCTTCCACGCGATTACCCAGCAGATTGGTGCGGCTTTTCAGGCGGATGTGTGTATCTTGGCCCTTTGGCAGCCGGAACAGGAGATGCTGCATCCTGTGGGCATCTATGCGCCGGAGCTCACCCCTGCCGTGCGCGTGAGCGGGACGGAGCCCTTGCTGGATGCCCCGCTGACGGGATCCCTCCAGAAGCCCTGGCCGGAGCCGGGGATCCCGCCGGAATTGTCGGAAACGGTTCAGGCCAAGTTGCGCTTGGCAGCCAGCCTGCTGACCACCTTGAAGGAGCCGGTGGTGGTGCCGGATGACTTGAAGCCGCAGCGGCAGGGAAGCGGGCTGTTGTGGGTGCCTTTGTTTGCCTCTGACCAGCCGCAGCGACAACAGGAAGTGTTGGGGGGTATTGCCCTGCTGCGCTACCCTCACGGCGGATCCCCCTGGCAGCCGGAGGATCTGGAGTTGGCGGAAGCCGTGGCCGAGCAGGCGGGGATCGCCCTCCAACAGGCGCAACTTTACGAGCAAACCCGCATCTCGGCCCAGCGGGAAAGCTTGTTGCGCCAGGTCGCCCAGCGCCTCAGCGGCACCTATGATCCCCACCAAGTGGTAGAGATTGCCCTCGAGGGCATGGCGGAAGTTTTGCAGGTCGATCGCTGTACTTTTGTGGCGCCGCGGAGCGGCTATGGGCCGAGCGCCCAACAGCCTGCAGCGGCTCCAGAACCCCTCGCCATTCTTCAGGAATACCGCCGTCAGCCGGGGATCCCTTCCCAGGTGGGGCAGACGTTGACCCCTAAGCTGAGCCAGCTCATTTGGGTAAGTTGCTACACCCATCTGGACACGCTGCTGATCCCCGATGTCCAAACCTTTCCGCTGCCCCTTCCCACCCGCCAGACGCTGTTGCAGAAGGGCATCCGCTCCCTACTGTGTGTACCTCTGGTTACCGATGCCAACCAGATTGCGGGTGTGCTCTGCGCCTCCATTCCGCCCCTGGCGACGGCAGGCCGGAAGCCTCCAACTGCCGATACTGCCCCCGAAGCCGCCGGATTTGCCCCTGCAGATAGGGACTTGGTGGAAGCGCTGGCGGACATTGCGGCAGTGGCGCTGCAGCGGGCCTCCTTCTACGAGCAGGTTCGCCGTCAAGAGGCGACGGCAGCAGCCTTGCAAGGGCTGACCGAGGGGCGAGAGGCGGAAAGTCGTCGCCTGGCCGCCGATCTGCACGATCAGACCCTAGCGGATCTGGGAGCTCTGTCTCGTCAGATTCAGGAGCTCGCCGGCGATCCGACCCTCAGCCCTGCCGGCCAGGCTCAGCTACGCGTCATGAGCGTCCAACTGCAGGAGACCATGGCCGAGTTGCGGGGGATCGTCGAGGATCTGCAGCCGCTGGCCATGCGGGCTTTTAACCTGGGCCCGGCTCTGCGCAGCCTTCTGGAACGGGCGGCCCAGCGTTCTCCTCACCCGCTTCTCACCCGCTTCGACAACCGCGCCGATGGCCTGCTCTCCCGTCTCAGCCCTGCCTGCCAAAGCAACATCTTTCGGATCGTGCAGGAGGCGCTGAACAACATCGTCAAACACGCAGGGGCACGGCGCATCGACATCACCATTCAGCCCAAGGTTCAAGCCGGTAGCGGCGCAGAGGAGCCTTCTGTCAATCCCGAAGCCCCTTACACCCACCTGGAGCTGAAGATCATCGACGATGGCCGTGGCATGCCGGAGTTCAACGGTGGGATCGATCCCGATCAGAAACCTGGCCACGGCCATGGATTGCTCAACATGCGCTACCGAGCCGAGCTAATCGGGGCAACCATCACCTGGCGCAACCGCCGCTTGGGTAGCGGCACAGTGGTGGAGCTGCAGATCCCTTTGCCCCCCCCTTCCTAAGCTTGCCCGGAGAACCCCCGCAGAACCTCCTCGGGATGGCAGTTTGCCTCAGGGATCCAGTCTCGTCGCCTTTGCCCCCGTCGTTCGGCAGGGAGCAACCCGCCCCTCAAGGCCGGGGAACCGCAGCGGCATGCCGGTTGGAGTCCAGAAATGCAAGGGCGCCACGCGCAAGATGGATGGCCTCATGCCTCGGTTCGCCGACCGACCACAGCGTAAAAGGGATCCCCGCCGGCCAAAAGGGCAAGCCAACCCAGGGGAGCAGGCCGCTGGATCACCTCGACGATCTCGAATCCCGGCACCGACTCAAAATAGCGCTTGACCAGCTCCACCCGCTCTGCTTCCGAGCCATCCCGCCAGGCCTGGATGGCCTTCTGGAAAAACATGCGATTGGAGAAGCTGACAATGAAAAGGCCCTGGGGCTTGAGGATGCGATGCACCTCGGCAAACACCTGCTCCGGCTGCTGCAGGTATTGCACCGAAACCGCGTTCAGCGCTGCATCAAAAGTGCAGTCCGGGAAGGGCAGAAGCGGGTTTTGGTTGAGGTTCTGGACGAAGAAATGGTCAAGCCGGGGGTTGGCGGCCAGTTCCTGAGCATTCATCCCATGCCCTTCCACATGGGCAAAGTTCATCTCCGGCGGCAGGTGGGAAACCCAACTGCTCATTAGATCGAGAATGCGGCTCTGAGGCCGCAAATACTCGCGGTAGAGATCGGTGAGCTGGCCGATGAAGCCGGCATCCACATGGGTTACGAAGCGGGGATAGTCGTAAAAGAGGGCATCGTCGCTGGGATCCAACTTGGAGCGCTGCCAATCTTCAAGAACCGCCATGGCCAAAATCTGTTGCAAAGCTTAATCAAAGCTAACATTCTGGAACTCCCTCGAGGGGAGCAGGCGTGATAGCGTAGCAGGGCGACGGTGGCCATTTTCCGAGGGACTTCTTGCCGTGATGTCTGCCTCTTACGCTTCCGCTACAGCTCGCTCCTCTTCTGCCGCTGGCTTTGACCTGCGCGACTATGTAACCGAACTCCAGCTCCACATGGCCCTGCAGGCCCGCAGCCTCACCCCTCCTCTACATCTCTCGCCAGCAAAGGACAGCCCTCTGGCCCTGGTGCAGCAAGCGTAGGCAGAGCTAGAGAAGTCCGTCTCCCGCCAGTGGCTTTGAGGGGCACAGCCTGGGCAAAATGCTCAGGCCAAACTCTTGCGCAGCACCCCCTGCACCAGCAGCACTGACACCACCACAAACCCTGTCAAGAGCCCCAGGGATCCCGCCAGGGTGAGTTCGCCCCAGGGGGCCTGCAGCACCACATCGGCAAAGCTCCAGGTGCTGCTGCGATAGACGTGGCGAATCGGCTCGATGGCAAAGGTGAGCGGGTTGAGGCTGGCCACCCAGCGAAGCCAGGTGGGCATAAAGCTGAGGGGAGCCAAAGCGGTGCTGGAAAAGATCAGCGGCAGATTCACCAAAAAGATAAAGGCCAGCAACTGCTGGTGCCCCGGCATGGCAAAGGCCAGGCCCAAGCTCAGGGCGGTGAAACCCAAGACCAACAGGCCCACGATCAACGCCACCACCGCCAAGCCCGGCCCGTCCGGGATCCCGCCGCCGAGGACGTAGTCTGCCCCCACGATCACCGCCGTCTGCAGCAGCGCCAAGCTGACGATGAACAGGCTAGAGGCCAGCACAATGGAAAAGCGAGAGGTGAGGGGAGCCACCAGCAATCGGTTTAAAAATCCGAACTCCCGGTCGAAAATCACCGGCACACCGGCGTTCAAGGCCCCGCCAAAGGCCGTAAACACGATCACGCCTGCCCCCAAAAACTGGGTGTAGTTTTGTCCGGCCCCGAAAATGCCGGCAGGGGCATTCTGGAACAAGGCCCCGAACAAAATCAGCCAGAGCAGCGGCTGGATGATGCCGACCAGCAGGGTGGCGGGGCGACGCTGCAATTGGATAAACAAGCGGCGGGCGAGGGCAAAGGTCTCCTGCCAAAAGTCGGCTGTAAATAGAGGAATCGGGTTGGATTGGATGGGGGAAGCGGCAGAGGTCATACCAAGGCTCCTGCACTGTTGCGATCAATAATCATCAATGCAATCTTCAATCGATCAATCAATATCAATGGAACTTTGTACATATCAGCTTGTAATCAGTATGGCTCAATTGGGGAGTTAGGGATCGACGTGGGGAACCGTTGCATTGCTCTTGAAAATGAAGTTACTTTTTCTTTTTGCCCAGGTTGGCTTCGGCGGCAGCCAGCTCCGCATCCAGGAGGGTTTGCCCGGTTGCCGCCAAATACACGTCATCCAAGCTGGGGCGAGATTGGCTGCTGCTAAACACCTCCAGCCCATGGGCCTCGAGGTGGGCGCGGATCTGGCTGAGGGGATCCTCCCCGTTGCGCTGCACCACCAGGTTGAGGGCGTTGCCCTGGGCGCTGTTGATCACCACTTTTTGGACAAAGGGCAGGGATCCCAGCAGTTCGGCCCCCCGTTGGGCCAGTTCTGGCGGCGCAAACTCCTGCAGCTTGACGGTGATGCGCTCGCCGCCGACGCGGGCTTTTAGCTCTTCTGGGGTGCCTTCGGCAATCACCTTGCCGCGGTCGATGATGGCCACCCGGTCGGCCAATAGGTCGATCTCCTCCAGGTAATGGCTGCTGAGCACCACTGTAACGCCGGTGTTCTTGAGCTGGCGCAGGAAGTCCCAGATGGCCTGCCGGCTGGGAACGTCTAGGCCCACCGTGGGCTCGTCCAAAACCAACACCTGGGGCTGGTGCAGCAGTCCTGCCGCCAGATCGAGGCGTTTGCGCAAGCCGCCGGAGTAGGTGCCGATGCGTTGGTCGGCCCGGTCGGCCAGCCCCAGTAATTCGAGGACGGTGGCAATCCGCTCTTGGGCCAAGGGCCGCGGCAGGTGGTAGAGATCGGCCTGCAACTGCAACAATTCTCGCCCCGTCAGCACCTTATCCAAAGCCACCTCCTGGGCAACAAAGCCCAGCTTTTCGCGTACTGCCTTGGGATTTTCGTTGACGGGGATCCCGCACACCTCGATCCGGCCTGCGTCGGGGCGCAGCAGGGTGCACAGGCAGTGCAGGGTGGTGGTTTTGCCGGCGCCGTTGGGGCCGAGAATGCCGTAGATCTGGCCGGGCTCTACTTGGAAGGAGACATCGGCCACGGCCACTGTGGAGCCGTAGCGCTTCTGGAGTTGTTCTACCAAGACTGCAGGGGTATCTGACATGGGCATCCACCTTTCGCTTCCTCTAAGCTATCAAGCCGGCTCAGGAGAAAGGAGTAGCGATTCCCTCAATTCCTCCCTCCCTATCGCCGACTCATGGCTCCCAACCCCATAGGGATGGTGGGATCCAAACCGAAGCTCAGGATATAGTGGTTCAGGCGACGCTGGGGGGCTGCAGGTGGATTTTCGCCGATTTCCCGCTCAGCCCGGTCGCCAATCTCTGTTGTGGGGAGAAGATGAATGGTGAAGCCAAAGCTTGCCTGCCGGCCTGCGCATCCCACCTGTGCGGGCCCGACTTCCCCTGTTCAATCTCTTATCCCAAATCTCGTCAAACCTAGACTGGGATCTTTGGCAGCTGGGGCGATCTTGGCGCTCGGCCTGGTCGGCTGTGGCGAGGCGACAACGCCGCTTAGCCCGCTGGAGAATGCCTTTCTGCGGGCCGACGACTTTGAAATTACAGGGGGATCCCCGACAGCGGGCGCGGTGGGGCCCTACTTGCAGTTCAACGTGCGGCGGCAGCGGGACAACCAGATCTTGAATCGCCCCTTCAACGTCTATGTGGAGAATGCGGGGCTGGCGGAAGGGCGGTCTCCTCTGGTCGATACCCAAAACCGCCCCATCCTGCTCCAACGCTCGGTGGCTTTTTTGGGCAACGGCCTGGACTTGAACAGAGATGGCCAGCCGGATCCGCCTCCCAGAGAACCCCCCAGCCTCAATAGCGGCCCGCTGCTGCCCTATGCGCCGCCCAACAATTGGCAGACGCGGGCCGTCCTCGCCTACGTCCCCGGCCAGGCCAACATCCCTGGACGGGGCCCTAGCGATCGCTTTGGCCTCTACTTCTCCTCCATCCTGCCCTACAGAGGGCAGCTCCGCTTCCGCGCCCGCGACGAGCTGGGCAACGCCTCTGCCCGCACCTTTGAGATCACCTATCCCCCAGCGCCCAGCCGGGCCACCGTCACCGTCACCTTGGCCAACGTCAGCGCCAGCGCCCAAGAGCCGGTGCTCATCGCCATCTGCAACCAGTTGGGGGCTGCTGCCGTGGTGGGCCTGCGGAGCGGCACCTTTACCGAGCTGGTGGATCTTTTGCCGGCCCCCAGCTTGCCGGTGGATCCCAATTTGAGCGAGCCCATCCGCTACGTGGCCGAGGCCTATCAGTTCAACCGCCAGCAAGCTGTCATCCGCGTCTCCCAGAATCCTGCGGATCCCAGCCGCATGAGCGTCCCCCTCTTGGGATCCGAGGGCGCAACCGGCAGGGCAGATTTAACCCTGGTGAGCTCCACCGATGACCGGCTCACCTGCTTCAACGACCGGCTCTCCGATCTGCGAAATACATTTTCCGACTTCTTCAGATAACAGTTAATGGCAGTTCTCTACATGGCCGGTTGGCGGCAAGCGAAGCCAGCGCCAGCTGAGGCATACCCTCTGGTTGTCCCAGATCGTCCAAAGTCTGCCGAAGAAGCTGGCAGAAAAACTGGAAAAATCTGTTCGTAGCGAGCCTTTTTTGGCTTTCTTCGCTTATCCGATTGTCCTATCGGCAAAATCCAGCTTGACTTGGGGCTGACCCCTTTTCCTGCCGGATTGGATTGCGATATGCTAGTTTCCCAACTCTAAAGCGTGATTCATTCCAAGCCGTTTTTCCCCATGAATCCCCATCGCTCCCAGGTCTCGGTTCCCATCCTGCAGGAAAGCTGGCACTTTCAAGAGCGGGATGCCTGTGGCGTTGGCTTTTTGGTGGATCGCCAGGGGAGAGCCAGCCACGAGCTGCTGCAAAAAACCCTCCAAGCTCTCGCCTGCATGGAGCACCGCGGCGGCTGCGGCGGCGACAACCAAAGCGGCGATGGGGCCGGCATTGCCACAGCCATTCCCTGGCAACTGCTGCAGGCAGAGAGGGACGAGATCCGGGCTTGGGATCCCGGCCGCAGCGCGGTGGGCATGGTGTTTTTGCCTCAGGCTCCCGCCGAGTGCCAGGCGGTACGCCAGCTTATCGACGACTACTTGGCCACCAGCGAGTGGGGGCGGCCCCTCTGGCGCCAGGTGCCGGTCAATCCGGAGTGCCTGGGGCCGATGGCGCGGCAAACCCTGCCTTCTATCTGGCAGATGCTTCTCACCCATCCCAGGCTGGCGGGAGATGAGCTGGAGCGGCAGCTCTATCTGCTGCGGCGGCGTCTGCGGCGGCAGGTGGAAAGCCGGTTTGGCTTTTATTCCATCTATTTTGCTTCTCTCTCCTGCCGGCTGATTGTCTACAAGGGCATGGTGCAATCGGCGGTGCTGGGCCAGTTTTACCGCGATCTGCACAACCCCCTCTACACCACCGCCTACGCCACCTATCACCGCCGCTTCAGCACCAACACCTTGCCCCGCTGGTCGCTGGCCCAGCCCTTCCGCTACCTCTGCCACAACGGCGAGATCAACACGTATCTCGGCAACGTCAACTGGATGGCTGCCCGCGAGCCCACCCTGGCCCATCCCCTCTGGGGCGAGGCCATCGAGGAGCTCAAACCCGTCATCGATCCCGGCAGCAGCGACTCAGCGGGCCTGGACGCGGTCTTTGAGCTCTTGATCGCGTCGGGCTACTCCAGCCAGCAGGCGATGATGGCGCTGATCCCGGAGGCCTACCGCCACCAGCCGGAGTTAGCCAATCGTCCCGAAGTGGCCGACTTCTACGAGTTTTTTGCCGGCCTGCAGGAAGCGTGGGACGGGCCGGCTATGGTGGTCTTCTGCGACGGCAAAACCATTGGCGCCACCCTGGATCGCAACGGCTTGCGCCCGGCCCGCTATGCCCTCAGCCGCGATGGGTTGCTGGTGGTGGCTTCAGAGGCCGGGGTGGTTCCGCTGCCGGAAGCCGAGATCCTGGAAAAGGGGCGGCTGGGGCCGGGGCAGATGCTGACGGTGGATCTGCAAAGTGGCCAGCTTTACAAAAACTGGGAGATCAAAACCCAGGTGGCAGCTCAGCACCCCTATGGGGAGTGGTTAAGGGCTCACCGCGTTCAGCTGGCTAGCCAAGACTTTGAGAACGCCCCGCAGCTTACCGAGGAGCAACTCCTCCAGCTGCAGACGGCCTGCGGCTACTCCTCGGAAGATGTGGAGATGATCATCGAGGAAATGGCCGCCACAGGCAAAGAGCCGGTTTTCAGCATGGGGGACGACGCGCCGCTGGCAGTGCTCTCCACCCAGCCCCACCCCCTTTACGACTACTTCAAGCAGCGCTTTGCCCAGGTAACCAACCCGGCTATTGATCCCCTGCGGGAGAGCCTGGTGATGTCTTTGGAGGTGTACCTGGGATCCAAAGGCAACCTGCTGGAGATTCGCCCAGAGCATGCCCGTCTGCTGCACTTGCGCAGCCCGGTGCTCAACGAGGCGGAGCTGGCCGCCCTGCAGCAGACGCCTTTTCCCTGCCGCACGCTGCCGATCCTCTACCCGGTGGCCGCTGGGCCAGCAGGGCTGGCCGCCCAGGTGCAAGCCCTCTGTCAAGAGGCGGCGCAAGCGGTGCGGGAGGGAGCAGAGATCTTAATCCTCTCGGATCGCGGCCTGAGCGCCGAGCAGGCCTTGATCCCGCCTCTGCTGGCCGTGGGGGCCATCCACCATCACCTCATCCAGGAGGGGCTGCGCCTGCGCGCTTCCCTGGTGGTGGAGACAGCCCAGTGCTGGAGTACCCACCACTTTGCCTGTCTAATTGGCTACGGGGCCAGCGCCGTCTGTCCCTACCTGGCCTATGAGGCGGTGCGCCAGTGGTGGCACAAGCCCAAGACGCAAACCCAAATGGCCGCCGGCAAGCTGCCCCAGCTCTCTCTGGCCGAAGCTCAACTGAAGTACCGGGCAGCTATCGAGGCGGGCTTGCTCAAGATCCTCTCCAAGATGGGCATTTCCCTCCTCTCCAGCTACCACGGGGCCCAGATCTTCGAGGCCATCGGCCTCAGCCAAGAGGTGATCGATCTGGCCTTCCGCGGCACGGTGTCGCGGGTGGGGGGGATGACGCTGGCGGATCTGGCCCGCGAGGGCATGGCCAATCACCAGCGAGCCTTCCCCCAGCTCACCTCGAAAAAGCTGGAGAACTTTGGCTTCATCCAAGCGCGGCCCAAGGGGGAATACCACATCAACAGCCCGGAGATGGCCAAGCTGCTCCACAAGGCCATTGCCTCAGGCCAGCCCGACCACTACGAGATCTACCGGACCTATCTGCGGGGCCGCACCCCCACAGCCTTGCGGGATCTGCTGGACTTTCGCAGCGACCGGGATCCCATTCCCCTGGAGGAGGTGGAGCCGGCCACCGAGATCTTCAAGCGCTTTGCCACGGGGGGGATGTCGCTGGGGGCCCTCAGCCGCGAAGCCCACGAGACCCTAGCCATTGCCATGAACCGCATCGGTGGCAAGTCCAACTCCGGCGAAGGCGGGGAAGATCCGGAGCGCTACATCCCCATCACCGATGTAACACCCGAGGGGACCTCGGCGCGCTTTCCTCACCTTAAGGGCCTGCGCATGGGGGACAACGCCAGCTCGGCGGTGAAGCAGGTGGCTTCGGGCCGCTTTGGCGTGACGCCGGAGTACCTGCTCAACGCGCGGCAAATCGAGATCAAAATTGCCCAGGGGGCCAAGCCGGGCGAAGGCGGACAACTGCCCGGCAAAAAGGTCAGCCCCTACATCGCCAAGCTGCGCCGCTCCAAGCCGGGGGTGACCCTGATCTCGCCGCCGCCCCACCACGACATCTACTCGATTGAGGATCTGGCGCAGTTGATCTTCGATTTGCACCAGGTTAACCCGCAGGCGCAGGTGTCGGTGAAGCTGGTGGCGGAGGTGGGCATCGGCACGGTGGCAGCAGGGGTAGCCAAAGCCAATGCCGACATCATCCAGATCTCTGGCCACGAGGGAGGCACAGGGGCTTCCCCTCTCAGCTCCATCAAACACGCAGGCTCACCCTGGGAGCTGGGCTTAGTGGAGGTGCATCACGCCCTCTTGGAAAACGGCCTGCGGCAGCGAGTGATTTTGCGAGTGGATGGCGGCCTGCGCACCGGCTGGGAGGTGGTGATGGCGGCCATGCTGGGAGCGGAGGAGTTTGGCTTTGGAACCGTAGCCATGATTGCCGAGGGGTGCATCATGGCGCGGGTGTGCCATACCAACAACTGCCCGGTGGGGGTGACGAGCCAAAAGGAAGAGCTGCGCAAGCGCTTCCCTGGCACTCCGGACCAGGTGGTGACCTTCTTCGCCTTTGTGGCCGAGGAAGTGCGCCAGATCCTGGCCCGGCTGGGCTACCGCTCCCTGGAGGAGGTAATTGGGCGGGTGGATCTGCTCTGCCCCCGCGCCGATGTGGCTTTGGCGAAAACCCAGTCCTTGAATTTGGAGTGTCTGCTGCGAACTCCGCCGGGCTTTGATCCCCACAAGCGCCCAGAGTGGCTGGAGCACGAGCCGGTGCACTCCAATGGCCCGGTGCTGGATGACGCCATCTTGGCCCGGCCCGAGGTGCAAAAGGCCATCGAGACCTGCGGCGCGGCCATGCTGGAGCTGCCCATCGCCAACACCGACCGCTGCGTGGGCGGGCGCATTGCCGGCACCCTGGCTCGGCTGTATGGGGATACCGGCTTTGTCCGACAAGGGGCGCTGTTGGATCTGCGCTTTGTGGGCACAGCCGGCCAGAGCTTTGGGGCCTTTACCCTGGCGGGCATGCGCCTGACCCTGACGGGAGAAGCCAACGACTACGTGGGCAAGAGCATGTGCGGCGGTGAAATTGTCATTCTGGCTCCCCCAGAAGCCCCGCGGGATCCGGCGGAAAATGTAATCCTGGGCAACACCTGTCTGTACGGGGCCACGGGCGGATCCCTGTTTGCCAACGGCCAGGCGGGGGAGCGCTTTGCCGTGCGCAACTCCGGCGCCCAGGCGGTGATCGAGGGATCCGGCGACCACTGCTGCGAGTACATGACCGGCGGTGTGGTGGTGGTGCTGGGGCGGGTGGGCCGCAACCTGGGGGCGGGCATGACCGGCGGCCTGGCCTACGTGCTCGATGAAGAGGGCAACTTCCCCGCCAAGGTCAACGGCGAGATCGTGCGCATCCAGCGGATACAGACGGCGGCGGCGGAAGCGCAACTGAAGGGCCTGATCCAAGAGCACTACCGCCGCACCCATTCCCCCAAAGCCGAGCGCATCCTGCAGAACTGGGAGCGCTACCTGCCTCTGTTTTGGCAGGTGATCCCTCCTTCGGAGGAGGGGAGTGAGCTGACGGATCCGGCGCGATCCCAGCCGGCGGCGGTGCAGTCGTAGGGGGTTGTGGGGCCTGTCGGTAACACTTCTTATCCCCCCGCCGGCCACAAGGGCTGGTAAACTGCGAGAGTATACTGGCCTTTTCATCCTGTAACCCCTATGAGTTCCACTTTGCGAGCTGCCCAAACCCAGGCGCGAGTGCCCACCGAGACCATCCTGACGCCGCGCTTCTACACTACCGACTTCGAGGCCATCGGCAAGATGGGGTTAGGCGATCGAGAGGCCGACTTCCGGGCCATCTTGGAGGAGTTTCGCGCCGACTACAACCGCCACCACTTCGTCCGCGGCGAGGAGTTCAACCAAGATTGGGAAAGCCGGCTCGATCCGGAGGCGCGGCGGCTGTTTGTGGAGTTTTTGGAGCGCTCCTGCACGGCGGAGTTCTCCGGCTTCCTCCTCTACAAGGAGCTATCCCGCAGGCTGAAGGAGACCAACCCGGTCTTGGCTGAGTGCTTTGCCCTGATGAGCCGCGATGAAGCTCGCCATGCCGGCTTCCTCAACCGCGCCATGGGCGATTTCAACATGGCCTTTGACTTGGGCTTTTTGACCAAGCACAAGTCCTACACTTACTTTGCGCCCCGCTTTATCTTCTACGCCACCTATCTCTCCGAAAAGATCGGCTACTGGCGCTACATTCTCATCTACCGCCACCTGGAGGCTCACCCCGAAAACCGCGTTTACCCAATCTTCAACTTCTTCAAGAACTGGTGCCAGGACGAGAACCGCCACGGCGATTTCTTTGCCCTCATGCTCCTGAGCCAGCCGCGGCTGCTCGAGGGGTGGGTGGCGGAGCTGTGGTGTCGCTTCTTCCTGCTGTCGGTGTTTGCCACCATGTACCTCAACGACGTGGGCGAGCGCCCAGGTTTCTACCGCCTCCTGGGCCTGGATCCGCACACCTACGACATGGAGGTGATCTACAAGACCAACCGCGAGGCGGCCAAGGTCTTCCCGGTGGTGCTGGATGTGGAGAACCCCGAGTTTGTGCGCCGGCTGCAGAAGTGCGTGGCCAACAACGCCAAGTTGAGGGAGATTGCCCGCGGAGCTGGGCCCTTCAAGAGCCTGCGCAAGCTGCCTCTTTACCTCAACAACGCCTACCAGTTCCTGCGGCTGTTCCTGCTCAAACCGCGCAAAGCTGGCTTTTACTTGTGGGAGCAGCCGGAGCCTCGGTTTGAAGGAACGGCTGTTTCCGCTTGAGCCGTTTTGACTCCAGCTCCCTATTGGTAAGCCTCGTGGGTTAGCCATGAACATCGCCGCCGAGATTACGCCCCTCTTTTTGTTGGGAACGCTGGCGTTTTTGGGTTGGGGCTTCTGGCGAGCCCGCCGGCGGGGATCCCTGGCCGTCTGGGTGTGGTTACAGGGATCCCTGCTCCTTTTGCCGTGGGTGGTCTTTCTGGGGCTGCTGTTGCTGGGGATCTACCTCAACTTCGCCGGCTTCCTGCTGCTGTTGCTGGTGTTCACGGGGCTCTACATTGCCGTGGGGCGCAAAACCCGTCAGTTGGCCCAGCAGGAGCTGCAGGCGCGGCGGCAGCAGTTGGCCCAGATGGAGGAGCGGCAGGAAATCCCCTCGGAAGGGGCTGGGGAGACGCCTGCCGAGCAGCCTTTGGTCTTGCGGGGCATCTCTGCGGAAGATTTGCAGGCCATTCAGTCCATCTTCAGCCTGGACACCTTTTTTGTGACTGAGACCATCCCCTATGGGGAGGGGGCGATCTTCAAGGGCAACCTACGGCGGGAGGCGGAGGGGGTGGTGCCGCTGCTGCAGGAAAGGCTAAGGGAGCGGCTGGGCAGCCGCTACCAACTGTTTTTGGTGGAAGATGCCTCAGAAAAGCCGGCGGTGGTGGTCTTGCCAGATGAGATTGTTAACTACCGCACCTCGAGGGGAGCCCAGATTCTGGCAGCAGGCCTAATGCTGGCTAGCTTTCTGGCCACTTTGGAGGTGGGGGCCAACCTGTTCGGCTTCCGGCTGTTGGAGGCGCCGGGGCGTTGGGTGGAGGCCCTGCCGGTGGCGGCCGGGATCTTCGCCATCTTGCTGGTGCACGAGACCGGACACCGCTGGATGGCGGGCAAGTACGGGGTGCGCCTCAGCCCTGCCTTTGTTATCCCCAGCTTGGGCATTGGCACGCTGGGATCCCTAAACCGCATCCAGT
The DNA here is from genome assembly GCF_054061455.1 of Thermostichus sp. OS-CIW-20. Taxonomy (NCBI): domain Bacteria; kingdom Bacillati; phylum Cyanobacteriota; class Cyanophyceae; order Thermostichales; family Thermostichaceae; genus Thermostichus; species Thermostichus sp. OS-CIW-20. Next base: position 4,987 of record NZ_JBSSEF010000044.1, on the reverse strand, counting down.
CGCCGGTGCCCAACCGCAAGGCCCTGTTCGACATCGCCTTTGCCGGCCCGGCGGCGGGCGGCCTCCTTTCCTTGGTGGTGCTGCTGGTCGGCCTAAGGCTGTCTGGCTCCGGGGGGCTGTACGTGCCCACGGAGATCTTTCGCAGCTCCATCCTGGTGGGCACGCTGGCGCGGCTGGTGCTGGGATCCCAGTTGCAGGCGGAGCTGGTGCCCATTCACCCCTTCGTGGCGGTGGGCTGGATTGGCCTGGCCATCACCGCCTTGAGCTTGCTGCCGGCGGGGCAGTTGGACGGGGGTCGCATTGTGCAGGCGGTGTACGGGCGGAAGACGGCGGCCCGCGCCACGGTGATTACCCTGATTGCCCTGGCGGTGGCGGCCATCAGCAACGTCTTGGCCCTCTACTGGGCGCTGCTGATTCTCTTTATTGCCCGCGAGCCGGAGCGTCCCCCGCAGGATGAGATTACCGAGACCGACGGCCAACGGGATGCCTTGGCGTTGCTGGCCCTCTTTTTGATGGTGATGACCCTGCTGCCGATTGCCCCGGCCTTGGCAGGCTTTTTGAATTTTCCCAACGGCTAAAGATGTCGCCGCCGGGAAAGGGCTTTGGCCCCAGCCGAGAGAACCAGGAACAGCACCTGCAGCGCCTGCTGGTTCAGGCTGTCCACCATCACCAGGCGGGGCAACTGCCGGAGGCCATCTCCCTCTACCAACAGGTGTTGCAAGCCCAGCCCGCCCACCCGGAGGCGCTGCACCTCTTGGGGATCTGCCGGCAGCAGCAGGGATCCCTGGAAGAAGCCATTGCCCTGATGCAGCAGGCCTTAGCCCAGCAGCCGTGGTTTCCCGACGCCCACTACAATCTGGCAATTGTCCTCAAGCAGGTAGGCTGCCTGGAGGAGGCAAAAGCTCACCTCCAACAGGCTCTGGAGCAGGGGGGGCCGGATCCGGAAGTTCTGTACCAGTTGGGGCTGGTGCTGCGGCAACAGGGGGAGTTGGAGGCGGCCCTGGTACCCCTGAAGCAGGCTCTGGAGTTGCAGCCGGACTTTGCCGATGCCGCCTACACGCTGGCCATCCTGCTGCGCGATTGTGGCCGGGAGGCGGAAGCAGCGGAGCTGTTCTACCGCCTCTGGCAGGCCGATCCCGCCGATTTGGCCGCGGCCCTGGGCTGGTGCCTCAGCCAGTTGCCTTTGCTCTACGACACCCCTGAGCAAATTGCAAGCGCCCGCCAGCGCTACCGCCAAGCGCTGGAACAGGTCAAGGCCCGCTGGGCCCAACTGCCGCGGGATCCCGCTGCTTTAGAGCGCGCTGCCGCCGGCGTCGGCTCCGTCCAACCCTTCTTTCTGCCCTACCAGGGCCAGAACGACCGCGAGCTGCAGCAACTGTACGGATCTCTGGTGGGGGAGGTCATGGCGGCTCGCTACCCCCAGTCTCCCCTTCCTCGGCAGCGACGTCCTGGGCGGCTGCGGGTGGGCATTGTCTCTGGCCTGTTCCGGGATCACTCGGTTTGGAAGATCCTAACTCGCGGCTGGGTAGAAGCTTTGGATCGCTCCCAAGTGACCCTCTACGGCTTCCACACCTCGGCCATCCAAGACGAGATCACGCGCTCCCTGCCCTCTCGCTTTGAGCAGTTTGTGGCCGGATCCCGCAGCCTGGCGGAGTGGCAGGCAACCCTTCGGGAGGCGCAACTGGACGTGCTCCTCTACCCGGAGGTGGGCATCGACCCGGTCTGTGCCCAGTTGGCCGCCCTGCGTTTGGCCCCTGTGCAGGCCATGGCCTGGGGACATCCGCAAACCTCTGGCCTGCCAACAATGGATGTTTTCCTCAGCAGCGAGCTGATGGAGCCGCCGGACGGGGCCGGCCACTACACCGAGCAGCTCCTGCCCCTGCCCGGCATCGGCACCTACTACATCCCTCTGGACATTGACCCCGCCCCTGTGGACTGGCTAGCCTGGGGGGTGGATCCCGACAGGGTGCTCTACCTCTGCGCCCAATCTCTGTTCAAGTACTTGCCGCAGTACGACGAGGTGTTCCCCCGCATTGCTCGGGAAGTGGGGCGGTGTCAATTCCTGTTTTTGCGAGGCCGCCTCTCCCAAGGGATCCGCCAGCGCTTTTGGCAACGGCTGCAGCGGGCCTTTCAAGCCTACGGCCTGGCCGCTGAAGACCATGTGCTGCTGTTGCCGGAGCTCTCGCCTGCCCAATATGCCGCCTACAACGCCCTGGGGGATGTTTACCTGGATAGCATCGGCTGGTCCGGCGGCAACACCACCCTGGAAGCCCTGCCCCATGGCCTGCCCATCGTCACGCTGCCGGGATCCCTGATGCGGGGCCGCCACACCTACGCCATCCTGCGGCAGATGGGGATCTACGAGACCATCGCCTCTAGCCTAGAGGAGTACATCCAGATTGCCGTGCGGCTGGGCCTGGATGACCGCTGGCGTGAGGAAATAGGGCAGCGGGTAAAAGCCCGCCAAGAGCGCCTCTACCGGGATCCCGCTCCCATCCGCGCCCTAGAAGCGTGGCTGCAAAGTCTGAAGACCTGAAGGTTAGTTTGGGTGGCCTAGTCCGGCCCGATAGCTCTGGCGCTAACTTGGCTGGGGAAGCCCTTCTCCAGCGGGATCCCGACCTTCCAAGCGGCAGAACAATTGCCGCATCAGCAGCTCCCGTTGGCCCAAAGAGAGATGGGGGGCAAGGGCGCTGGGAAAGTGGGGCATGGCCAGGGTGACGCGATCCAGCAAGTCAGCGCGGCGGTGCTTTTGCTGGATGGCCCAGGCCCGCTGCACCAGCTCAGCAGCCGTCTCCTGTTCTAGCCCTGCCTGTTGGGCCAGCCAAGCTGTCAACTGCTCCAAATCGGGGTCGAAGCGCAGCCGGTACATATAGACCAGCATGCCGATCCCCAGCACCAGGCCTACGGCGCTGGCCACGTAGGCGGCCTTGATGGAAGTTCCCGGCAGATAGGCCACCGCCGAGACGCGCAAAATTTCGTAAGGGATGCGGATCAAGCTATAGCCGACCACATAGGTCCAGACCCAGGTGCCATCTTTGAGCTTGGGGAAGCGCCAGAACATCCCCATCAAGAGAGCAAACAGAAGCAGGTTGAGCAGGCTTTCGTAGAAAAAGATGGGGTGGAAAAACTCAAACTGGCTGTAGTCAGGCTCGCGGGCTTGGGGGGGGATATATACCCGCAAGGGCCAACTGCTGTCTGGGGGAATGGGGGCTCCATAGGCCTCAGAGTTGAAAAAATTGCCCCAGCGCCCAATGGCCTGGCCCAAGATTAGCCCCGGCGTGATCACATCGGCGTACTTCCAGCCGTTGATCCCGGTGGCGCGGCAGTAAAGGTAGAGGGCAAGTGCACCAGCCAAGATCCCACCGTGGATGATGATGCCTCCCCGCCAGATGGCAAAGGCCAGGAGGGGGTTGTCTTGGAACTCTGACCAGTGGGTGAGGACGTAGTAGAGGCGGGCGCCCAGAAATCCCGATACCACTAGCCACAGGGCCAGGATCTCGACCCGTTCGCTGGCCTCGCCTGGCTCCTTCTCCAGGTGGCGGGCCTCCGCCAAGGCTTTGGTCAAGAGCAGCCCCAGCAACACGGCAATGGCCATCAGCAGGCCGTACCAGCGCAGCCCCAGCCCACCTACGAGAGGGGTTTCGGGGGGAAAGCGGAAGACAAATTCTCCCGGTGAGCTGAAGGTAAGGCCCAGCAGCCCTGCACTCCCTAGATTCATCGACAACACCCTCTGCACCCCAAAATCCCCCCATTCATTTCCAGCAGTCGGCTTCCATCAACCTCACCTGCTAGCAGGACGAAATCCTCTCCGGGTTCTTTTCTCCAGTTTTGAGCAGCCGTTCCCGCGCCTCGATAGGGATCCATTCTCCCCAATCTTGCCGCAGCAGCGATCCCCCCAGGCTGCCCAGGCCATTCTTCTGGGGGATGTCGGCCTCCTATTCGCGCAACACGTAGCCTACCCCGCGCACCGTCTGGATCAGGCGCTTCTCCCCTGGGCCTTCGATCTTAAGACGCAAGTAGCGAATATAGACCTCGATGATGTTGGAATCGCCTGTAAAGTCATAGCCCCACACATGCTCCAAAATTTGTTGGCGTGTGAGCACCTGGCGGGGGTGTTCCATCAGGTAGCGCAACAAGTCGTATTCCTTGGCCGTCAGCTCCACCTGTCGCTCTCCCCGGCTTGCCTGGCGTGTCACCGGATCCAGCGTCAGATCCATAAACACCAACCGGCTGTCGCCAGATCCCTTGGGGGGCTGCAGATAGATCCGTATCCGCGCCAGCAACTCCTGAAGGCTAAAGGGTTTGACCACATAGTCATCTGCCCCAGCATCCAGACCTGCCACCCGATCTGCCACCTCGTCGCTGGCAGTCATCAGCACCACGGGCACGCGGTTGCCCGTCAAGCGCAACTGCCGACAAACTTCCAACCCCGAGATCCCGGGCAACATCCAGTCCAGCAGCACCAAATCGGGGTTCTGGTCGCGGGCTGCCGCCAAGGCCACCGTGCCATCGCCGACCACACTCACCCGATACCCCCTATAGGCCAGCTCGGTTTCCAGGAAACGGGCCAGTTTGGCCTCATCTTCGATCACCAGAATGTGGGCTGAGGAGGATTCCGGTTCTGGCATATTCTCTCCTCAAAAGAAAAGGCAGGAAACTTGCTCACTGCTCACCAGCATACCCTAGCCGTGGGAACTGGCGGTACTAATCAATCCATCCTGCTTCCGAAGTTGGTTTGCTAGGTGTTGCTACTGTGCCCTTTAATTCTTTAACAGGCCGTACCTGAGTTCCTATAAGGGTTTTGGCCTGTCTAAATGACTAAAGATACTCCCCTACTTAGACCTGGAAAGCGTCCAGAGAGATTGCTGCCTTGCCTCGAAAAGTAGGTATATTTGACACTCCCACCGCCTAAAGGCGGGGGATTCTTACGCAGTCCACAAAAGAACCCGTAACGGCGTTGTCAAAGCGCCTCTAGACAGTTCCTGAA
>NZ_JBSSEF010000043.1:0-23698 GCF_054061455.1 Thermostichus sp. OS-CIW-20 | reverse complement strand
TCTAGCAATTGACCACGGAGTCAACAACTGGCTCACGTGCGTTAGCAACTTAGGACATAGCTTCATCATTGATGGCCGCAAAGTCAAGTCCTTTAACCAGGGGTACAACAAGGAGCTGGCTAGGCTCAAGACTCACAAGCCGCAGGGGTTTTGGTTGCAAAAGCTTGACCGAACTACGGAAACCGGCGGATTAAGAAAGTCAGCAGAACCTTGGGGCTTTGCCTTCAGGAACTGTCCAGAGGCGCTTTGACAACGCCGTTACGGGTTCTTTTGTGGACTGCGTAAGAATCCCCCGCCTTTAGGCGGTGGGAGTGTCAACTTCCTCCCCTCTGGCTGTGGGAGAGGGGCTAGGGGTGAGGGATCCAAAAGACTACAATAGCGCCAGCCCATCCTCAAATCCTCTAAACGGGATCCCTAAGGCCGTGATCTCCCTCAACTTACGGCCCAGCCTGGAGTTGACCGATGAAATCTTTGAACAGCTCTGCCGGCAGAACCCTGAGCTGCGCCTGGAGCGCACCGCCAAAGGGGAGCTAGTGGCCATGGCCCCTGTCGGCAGCGAAAGCAGCCGCCAAAACTTGAGCCTCAGCGCCCAACTCTGGCAATGGAACCGCCAAACCCAGCTTGGCGTGGCCTTTGATGCTTCTGCCGGCTTTGCCCTGCCCAACGGGGCTATTCGCTCTCCCGATGCCGCCTGGATTGCCAAGGAGCGCTGGCAGCAGCTTACTCCAGAGCAGCGCCGCCGCTTTGCCCCCCTGTGTCCGGATTTTGTCCTGGAATTGCGATCCCCTTCCGACGACCTGGCTGCTTTGCAGGCCAAGCTGCAGGAGTACCTCGAGAACGGATCCCAACTGGGCTGGCTGATCGACCCGGAAAGCCAGCGAGTTTACGTCTATCGCCCCGGCCAGCCCGTCCAAGTTCTGGAGCGCCCAGCTTACCTAGAAGGGGATCCCGTCCTCCCTGGCTTTGTTGCCGATCTCACCCTAGTCTGGGAATAGTTCCCAGGGAACTTGCCTATGATCGCGCTTAACCTACGGCCCAGCCTGGAGTTGACCGATGAAATCTTTGAACAGCTCTGCCGGCAGAACCCTGAGCTGCGCCTGGAGCGCACCGCCAAAGGGGAGCTAGTGGCCATGGCCCCTGTCAGCAGTGAGAGCGGACTTCGCAATGCCGACCTGCTGGGCCAGCTCTGGCAGTGGAACCGCCGCACGAGCTTAGGACTTGTCTTCGACTCCTCCACGGGTTTTGCCCTGCCCAACGGGGCTATTCGCTCTCCCGATGCCGCCTGGATTGCCAAGGAGCGCTGGCAGCAGCTTACTCCAGAGCAGCGCCGCCGCTTTGCCCCCCTGTGTCCGGATTTTGTCCTGGAATTGCGATCCCCTTCCGACGACCTGGCTGCTTTGCAGGCCAAGCTGCAGGAGTACCTCGAGAACGGATCCCAACTGGGCTGGCTGATCGACCCGGAAAGCCAGCGAGTTTACGTCTATCGCCCCGGCCAGCCCGTCCAAGTTCTGGAGCGCCCAGCTTACCTAGAAGGGGATCCCGCCCTCCCTGGCTTTGTTGCCGATCTCAGCTTAGTTTGGGAATAATCTGCCCCAAGCTGCCCTCTTTTTCCACCAGCCCTTAACCGATGGCTATCAGCAACCACGAACTTGACACTCCCACCGCCTAAAGGCGGGGGATTTTGACGCAGTTCAAAAACGAACTCGCAAAGGCGCTGTCAAGATGCCTCTAGATAGTTCCTTGAGGCAAAGCCTCAAGGTTTTGCTTACTATCTATGATCGCGTAAGCGGGACGAAGTTCTTACAAAAGTTCGTTTTTGTTTAGCGTTGCGTAGCGGAACAGCTTACCTCCGAGGAGCGCCATCGCTTTGCCTTCCTAGGCTCGGATTACGCTCCTCTGTGGACGATCTGGTTGCTTTGCAAGCCACGCTGCAGAAGTACCTCGACAACGGCGCCCAACTGGGCTGGCTAATTGACCCGGAAAGCCGAAGAATCTACATCTATCGTCCCGGCCAGCCAGTACAAGTCCTGGAGCGCCCAGCTTATCTGCAAGAGGATTCTCTGGCTTTGCCCTGGATCTCGCAACCCAACTCTGCTCTCAAAATGAGCAAAGCTCTGTATTCCGGAAAACGGTCAAGTATCACACCAGCAAGCAATAATGAGGGCAAGGCCCAGGGATCCCGACGGAGGTAAGCCTATAGGGATGAGATGTGTAGAGCAAACCCCCAGCAAGCGCGTTTGTCTAGAGCCTGGGGTTCCGCTGGTGGCTGCTGGCGTTATTTTCTTTGTGGCGCTGGCTTTGTGTTCCCTGATTTGGCTTTTTCAGGGGGGATCGCCGTTTCACTTGCCATCGGCTTGATCAGGATACAGTCACCTCTGAAGTGGTCTTTCAACCACTGCTGCCTTTACCAAAACAGATCGAGTTTTATTATGATGTAAGAGGAGCCCGAGTCAAAACTGAAACTCGAACAGACTCCGAAGGAGACGAGACAACCTATTACTACGTTACTCTCATAACTCCTGCAGGAGAAACAAAAGCTTGGTCAGCCGCCAGCGAGAGCGACGCTCGACAACTGGCAACCAAGATCCAATCGTTTCGGATGAGTGCAGAGAGTCAGCTCTTGGTGGCCAGCGATAGTTTTAACTCAGGAGATTTGTTTGCTGCACTTCTACTTTCTCTCCCAGCAGGAATGGTAGGTCTATCGCTAATACCTAAGCTAGGAAGCCGTCGGCTGACCTTTGACCGCTCCTTCTACCAGATCTTGGAGGAGCACCTCACTCCCTTTGGAATAAGGGGGCGGAAAGCTTATTCCTTCAGAGATGTTCAGCAAGTTGTAGTTGAGAGGTCAACAGATTCCGATGGCGATAGTTATTTTTCGGTGAAGGTGAATTTGGCATTGGGAGAGCCTTTATTGTACCTAGGCTTTGGTTCTGATGATAGCAAGGCAAGGGCGGAAGCAGAGCAATTGGGCCAGCTTTTGGGGTGTCCGGTAAAGCTGCCGGAGGCAACGTCTTAGGCTCAGTTTATTCTGAGCCCCCACTTGGTTTTTTGGGGACAAGTCTGGCCAAAGCTGAGACAATAACACCTGTCCACACGCTCAAGGGGATCCCCTGTGCTGCCGAAAGCTGCTCTGTGGATTTTGGGCCTGGGCCTGCTTCTGCGCTGCTTGGTGGCTGCTCTGTTGCCACCGGGCTTTGACGAAGCCTACTACTACCTCTACACCCGCCATCTGGACTGGAGCTATTTTGACCATCCGCCGCTGGTGGCCTGGACAACGGGCTTGGGGCCTGTTTTGACGGGGCAGGTGTCGGCTTTTTCGATTCGACTGGGATCCCTGCTGGCCTACACCGGCTCTTCCCTGTTGCTTTACCTGACGGCGACGCGGCTTTTTTCGCCACAGGCGGGGCTGATCACCCTGGCAACCATCAGCATCGCCCCCATTTTCTGGATTGGGTTTGGGGTGCTGACCCTGCCGGATAGCCCGCTGATGGTGTTTACGGCGGCAACCCTGTGGGTGGCTGCCCAGGAGTTTTTTCCGGCTCCCTTGGCGGAGGGGAAATTGGGGGTCTATGGGGCAGCGCGCTACCGACCGGGGCCGCGGCTGGCGCTGATTGGGCTCTTGGTGGGGCTGGCCTGCCTGGGCAAATACCACGGCCTGGCGCTGGGGTTTGGCCTGGTGCTCTTTTGTCTGCTCAGCCCGGCCCACCGCTGCGCTCTTCGGTCGGGATGGGCGCTCTTGGCGGTGGTGGGGTTTTTGGCGGCCTTCAGCCCCGTTTTAATCTGGAACACCCAACAGGATTGGGTCTCCTTCCGCTTCCAGGGGGGGCGAGCAGTGCCGGAGGCAGGGTATCAACTGCAGGAGCTGGGGCTGACGGTGCTGCAGGAGATGGGGTACCTTTTCCCGACCTTGGGGATCCCTCTGCTGGGGCTGAGCTTGGCCGAGGGTGGGCGGGTGGGGCTGGCGCTGGTTCAGGGAAGACGCCTCACGGATCAGGAGCTGAAACAGCTTTTAATCTTGGCCTGTGGGCTGCCGCTGGTGTTGGCTTTTACCTTCATGGGAGGCTACCGGCCCATCCTCCCCACCTGGCCCATGCCGGGGTTTTGGGTGCTGAGCTTGCTGTTGGGATCCCGCTGGGAACGGTGGCCAGGAGCAAGGCAGCTCTTGGCGGGGACGGCGGTGGCAGTGGGCCTGTTGGTGGCAGTGGGGCTGGCCCATGTGCGCTACGGCCTCCTCCAGGATCCCGGCGGGCTGGGCCTGTGGCCGGTGGAACGGGATCCCTCGACTCAGCTGATTGACATCGAACAGTTGCGGCGGCAGTTTCAGACGGATCCCCGCTTGGCCCAGGCTCTTGCAGAGGCGGATTTTATCTTCACCAACGTTTACTTTTTGGGCGGGCAGATCGGCATGGCCTTGGCGCCGCTGACGGAGAAGCCCCTCACCTGCCTGGATGAAGATCTGCGCGGCTTTGCCTTTTGGTCCCAACCTGAAGACTGGCTGGGCAAAGATGGGCTGCTGGTCACCTCCCAGCTGTTTTGGCCAAGAGCAGGGATCCAGGCTGTCTACGGCACCTACTTTGAACAAATTGAGCCAGTGGCAGAGGTTCCCCTGCGGCGGGCGGGCGCGGTGGCGCAAACCTTTCAGGTGTACCTGGCTCGGCAGATGCGCCAACCCTATCCCCGTCCCTACTCCCGCTTGCGCTAGCAGCCACAGCGAGATACCTTTGGGTTCAACGCAAGAAAAGACAGTCTGGAGAGCATTAGGCAAATTTTGGGCAGCAAGGTTATTCGGTTGGATCTCTAGGAAAGCATACTGGTACTTTGACGACGAATCTAAGGGCATCTAGGCCGAGGCCTTTGTGAGAGGGATGAGCGAAATGCTGGGTAAGCCAACTCATCAAGGCCGGCTTGCTCACCCCGGAAGACTGCGAGCCGTCGCCGGATGGAGCATGGGATCCCTGGCCAAAAAGCTGTTTTTGGGTGAGCTGGAGCGCCGCTTCTGCGAGCCTTTGCTTTACCCTCCGCAATCGCGTCGCCTAGCCCTGAGCCAAATCGTGCTGGAGCAAGCCCGCTGGCTGGGCCGTTGCCTGGTGAGCGGCAACCTAGAGTACGAAGCAATGGAGCTGCGCTGAGGCTATGGTTGGTTTGCTACGACGTGGTGGACGATAAGCGCCGACAACAGTTGGCCAAGCGCCTGGAACAGTGCTGCCAGCGAGCGCAATACTCCGTTGTTGAATGCCCCCTGGACACTGCCGAGCTGGAAAAGTCGTGGCTGCCTCTGCTCAACCTCGAGGAAGATAGCCTGCAGGCCTACCCTCTGGATGCCACCGCCAAACGACGTACCAAGGTCTTCGGCGGGCCTCTCCCCTACGAGCCGCCGGACTACCTTATTTTGTGAGGTTCTCAGCTTAGCCGAGATTGTAAAGTTTTGGGGCCGATCCATCGGGGGGAGCCATTGCTAGCTTTTTTTGCGGGTGCCATAAGATCTAGTAGCTTTTGCCGGGATTGGCGGGAAAATGCAGCATGACGTCCCCAAAAGAGCGAATTTTCTGAGTTGCGCTTATTCGGGGAAGCGAGGTTAACATCTGTGGCGGGAAGTCTCGGTACTTCCTCGCGAGCGCACCTTGAAAACCTCATGAGTTCAGGCTTTTCCGGGAGTAGGGTTGATCCCTACCTTTTCCCCGCAAGGGGAAGGGGTTGGATTTGGTGACAGATTGAGAACTGTCCTGGGGGTGTCTTGGGAAAAAGCCCAAGTTTACTAGACTGTAAATGTGATTTAGGGTACAGATTTATGACTACTGTCTCCGCTGCTGCTACCCCCGCTGGGACGACGCTGCTCGACATCTGGCAAGTCCTGGCCGAAAAGTTTGCCGATTACACTGCCCTCAGGGATCCCCATGCCCAGCCGGTCTTTGAGATTTCTTACGGGCAGCTCTTTCGCCGCATTCAGATCTTGGCTGCCGGTTTGCAGGCTTTGGGCATTCGGCCTGGGGATCGGGTGGCCATTTTTGCCGACAATTCCCCCCGCTGGCTGATGGCAGATCTGGCCACGCTGTTTACGGGAGCGGTCAATGTGCCGCGCAGCGCCGTGGCGGATCCGGCGGAGCTGGGCTACATTTTGCGCCATTCCGGCAGCACCGCTTTGATTGCCCAGGATGCGAAGACCCTAAGCCGGGTGCGGCCGGTTGTGCAGGAGCTGGGCCTGGAGCGGCTGCTGTTGCTTTCCGATGAAGAAGAGCCGGGGGTATTGAATTTTTCTCAGTGGCTGCAAAAAGGCCGGGAGCGCCGCTACGAGCCGCCGCGGCTGGAGCGATCCCAGTTGGCCACCATCATCTACACTTCTGGCACTTCCGGTCGGCCCAAGGGGGTGATGCTCAGCCACGGCAACCTGATGCACCAGGTGGAAAACTTGCATGTGGTGGTGCAGCCCCGGCCTGGGGATAAGGTGCTGACAATTCTGCCCACCTGGCACTCCTACGAGCGGGCCTGTGAGTATTTTCTCCTCAGCCAGGCCTGCACGTTGGTTTACACCAACCCTCGCTTTATCAAGCAAGATTTTCAACAGGAGCAGCCCCACTATCTGGTGGCGGTGCCCCGCATCTGGGAGACCGTTTACGAAGGGATCCAGCGGCAATTTAAGGAAAAAAGCCCCCTGATGCAGCGGCTGATCCGCACCTTGATGGCGGCCAGCGAAGGCTACGTGCTCGCCGGGCGGATTGCCGGCAACCGGTCGATTTTACACTACGGCGTCAGCCCGTGGGTGCGCCTGGGGGCCCGCCTGCAACAGGGGCTGCTCTGGCCTGTCCACCGCCTGGCCGATGCGCTGATCTACCGCAAGGTGCGGCAGGCTTTGGGCCCCAATTTTCAACAGGCCATCAGCGGCGGCGGATCCCTGCCCGCCTACCTGGATCTGTTTTACGAGGTGGTAGGCATTTCCATCCTCAATGGCTACGGCCTCACGGAAACCTCGCCGGTGCTGTGCGCGCGGCGTCCTGACAACAACGTGCGCGGCACGGCGGGCCCCCCCTTGCCAGGGACGGAGTTTCGCATCGTGGATCCGGAGACGCGGCAGCCGTTGCCCCCTGGCGAAAAAGGGCTGATCCTGGCGCGGGGGCCGCAGGTGATGATGGGCTACTACAACAATCCGGAAGCGACTGCCAAGGTGCTCAGCCCCGACGGCTGGTTTGAAACAGGGGATCTGGGCTGGCTCACCCCCGACGGACAACTGGTGATCACCGGCAGGGCCAAGGACGTGATCGTGCTGCTTAACGGCGAAAATGTCGAGCCGCAGCCGCTGGAAGATGCCTGCCTGCAATCCCCCTACATCAGCCAGATCGTGATCGTCGGGCAAGACCAAAAGAAACTGGCCGCCCTCATCTACCCCAACCTCGATGCCCTTAAGGCTTGGGCCGCTGAGCAAGGGATCCCGGCTGCGGAGGCCGAGCTCTTGGGCCACCCGCAGGTGCGCACGTTGATTTTGCAGGAGGTGCGGGCCCGCATCCAAGAGCGTCCTGGCTACCGGCCCCACGAGCAAATTGCCGACTTCCGCTTTTTGCCAGAGCCCCTGAGCGTGGAAAACGGCCTCATGACCCAGACGCTGAAAATTAAGCGTAACCCGGTGGCCGAGCGCTACGCCCACCTCATCCAGGAGATGTATCCGACAGGGAGCTAAGTTTGGGATCCCCGCTGTTGCTCCAGGTAGCGCCGGAAGGTCTCCGGGGGAATGGCCCCCCGGTAGGCGCCGCAGTAGTAGAGGGTGAGCACCGCCTTGTAGGCCCAATCGGTCGGCACCACGTCTGGGAAGGGGCTGGGCAAGGTGTCTGCCTGGTTGGCGGCGCAGGCTTGCAAGATCTGCTCTGTAGTGAGCTGTTCGGCCAGATCGGGGGGCAGCTCCCGCAGGTTGGCCTGGGCAAAAGCCGCTCCAGATAGGCTCAAACTGGAGAGAGCTGCCCCCACAAGAGCTGGGGTGAAGAGGTGTTGCACTTTCATTGGGAAATGAACGACGAGGAGAAATCGGCCGGGTATGTCCCTTCTCTAGGGTAGTACGGACGAAAAGAGCGTTTGGATCTGGATAGAAGTCTCAGACGCTCTGTTCCCAGATTAAGATGCAAAAAACCCCGGAAGCAAAAGGAGGGGACAGGATCCCCGAACGGCCAATTCTCTCTTTACGGGGGTGATGAAGTGTTGAAAGCGCGATAGGTCGAGGCCGATGAGCTCATCCAAAAGGCCGAGTTTTGACAGCCTGGATCCGCCGGATCCAAAGCTAATCGATGCCTGTGTGCACTGTGGGTTTTGTCTGACCACCTGCCCCAGCTACCGCGTCCTCGGCAAGGAGACAGACTCGCCGCGGGGGCGCATCTACCAGATGGACGCCCTCAATCAAGGCCAAATCTCTCTCTCGGCAGCAGTGGTTTCCCATTTCGATACCTGCCTGGGCTGTCTGGCCTGCGTTACCGCCTGTCCTTCGGGGGTGCGCTACGACCGGCTGATCGCCGCCACCCGCCCGCAGATCGAGCGCAACCACCGCCGCAACCTTTGGGATTGGCTGTACCGCCAGTTCATCTTCTGGCTCTTCCCCTACCCGGCGCGGCTGCGGCCTCTGCTCTGGCCCCTTTGGCTCTACCAAAAAATGGGGGTCGGCGCCTGGATCCGCCAAGGGCTGGCGAAGGTCTCCCCGCGCCTGGCGGCCATGGAATCCCTCTTGCCCCCTCTTGAGGTGGGGCAACTGCTGCCCAAGCGCTACCCGGAGCGGATCCCGGCGGTGGGCGAACGCCGCTTTCGCGTGGGGCTGCTCCTCGGCTGCGTGCAGCGCCTGTTTGCCCCGCAGGTGAATGAGGCCAGCATTCGCGTCTTGACCCACAACGGCTGTGAGGTGGTGATCCCGCCCGCCCAGGGCTGTTGTGCGGCCTTGCCCCACCACCAAGGGCAACTGCAGCAGGCAGAAGCCCTGGCCCGCCAGATGGTGGATGCTTTTGCCGGCTACGAGTTGGATGCCATTTTGGTGACTGCCTCCGGCTGCGGCCACACCCTCAAGGAGTACGGCCACCTTTTGGCCAGGGATCCCGACTACCAAGAGAAAGGGGCTCAGTTTGCGGCCAAAGTCAAGGATATCCAGGAGTTTCTGGCGCAGGTAGGGCTGACCGCTCCCCTGTACCCCCTGCAGCCGGATCCCTTGGTGCTGGCCTATCAGGATGCCTGCCACATGCTGCACGGGCAGCGCCTCAGCCAGGAGCCGCGACAACTGCTGCGGCAAATTCCCGGGCTGGAGCTGCGGGATCCTGTCGATGCCGCCCTCTGCTGCGGCAGCTCCGGCGTCTACAACCTGCTGCAGCCCGAGGTGGCCGACGAGCTGGGATCCCAGAAGGTGGCCAACCTGCTCAACACCGGCGCCCAGGGGATCGTCTCCGCCAATATCGGCTGCCGCCTGCAGCTCCAGAAGCACCTGCGTCTGCAAGGCAAGGCCGGGATCCCCATTTATCACCCGATGGAACTCCTGGATCGCGCTCTCCGACCGCCCACTCCTCCTTCTAGCTAGAGCTTGAGGGCGGCACGGGGATCATAGGACTGAACCCGCTGCAGCTTTTCGTAGAGCTCCCGCTCCTCCTCCGAAACACGGGTGGGCAAATAGATCTGAACTACCGCGTAGAAATCGCCCCGCTCTCCATTGCCCTTGGGAAAACCCCTCTCTGCCAAGCGCAACTTTCGCCCCGGCTGCATGCCGGGTGGGATCCGCAGCTTCACCAGCCCGTCTAGCGTGGGCACCTCCACCTGGGCACCTAAAACCGCCTCGCTGGGACTAAGCGGCAGGTCGCAGTAGACGTCAAACCCCTCTAGGCGGTAGAAGGGATGCTCCTTCAACTCGATCTTGAGGTAGAGATCGCCAGCGCCCCCGTTGGGTTTGGGGTGGCCCTGGCCGCGCAGGCGAATTCGCTTGCCCGGCGTGATTCCCGGTGGGATACTCACCTCAAGCACGCGATCCCCGCCCACCCGTAGGCGGCGTCTGCCCCCTTCAAAAGCTTCGGGAATGGTGAGCTGGATGGTGGCCTCCGCATCGTAGTTGGCGTTGCCAGCGGAGCTACTGCTGCGATCCGCACCTGAGTTGCGCACCCGGCCCAGCAGTTGATCGATGAAGTCTTGAAAATCCTCAAATTGGCTGAAATCGACGCCACTGCCAAAACCGCTTCCCCCAAAGTCTTCGCTGAAGGAGCTGTCGCCAAAAGGGCTGCTGCTGTAAGGCTGGCTGTAGGTATCCCGCCGGTAGCGGAACCCGCCCTGCTGGTGGTACTGGCCAAATTGGTCGTATTGCCTGCGTTTGCCGGGATCCGAGAGAACTTCGTAGGCTTCGTTGATCTCCTTAAACTTCTCTTCGGCAGCTTTGTTGTTCGGGTTAACATCCGGGTGATATTTTCGGGCCAGGCGCCGATAGGCCTGCTTGATCTCGTCGGCGGTGGCCGTCTGGCTGACCCCCAAAATCTTGTAGTAGTCCTTGAAATTTTGCATGGAGGCGTCCGCAGGCAAGTCACTGAGAAGGGTCAGAAAACCAAGAGGCCAGGCATCAAGGGATCCCTCCCTCTGACCTGTTGACGAAAAGAGAAAGAGGCGGGCTAGACGCTATCGCCCATCCCGTCCCTCCCCATTATCGATGCTCCAGACAAAGGCGGGATCCGCCCTGCGGGCCCCAGGGGGATCCCATTGTCGTTACTTGCTCTCGGTGAAGTCGGCGTCGATGACGTCGTCGCTGCCGCCGGAGGTTGTCCCAGAGGTGGAGCTGGAAGCGGCGCCGGGCTGCTGATAGAGCTCGCTGCTCATGGCGTAGAGGGCCTCTTGCAGCTCCCGCTCTTTGCTCTGGATGGCGCTGTCGTCGTCCCGCTGGATGGCCTCCCGCAGCTCTCGCACCAGGGTCTCGATTTGGCTGCGCTTGCTGGCGGAGACCTTGTCTCCCAGCTCCTTCAACTGCCGCTCAGCCTGGTAGGCCAGCGAGTCGGCCTTGTTGCGGCGCTCGATTTTCTCGCGGCGGGCGCGGTCTTCGGCAGCGTATTTTTCCGCCTCGGCGATCATCCGCTCCACCTCTTTGCTATCCAGCGTGGAGGCGCCGGTAATGGAAATGCTCTGCTCCTTGCCGCTGCCCTTGTCTCTGGCCGTCACTTTGAGGATGCCGTTGGCGTCGATGTCGAAGGTCACCTCGATCTGCGGCACACCGCGGGGAGCCGGCGGGATCCCGTCCAGCTTGAAGCGGCCCAGGGACTTGTTGTCGCGAGCCAACTCCCGCTCCCCTTGCACCACGTGGATTTCCACCGAGGTCTGCCCATCTTCGGCGGTGGAGAAAATCTCCGACTTGCGGGTGGGGATGGTGGTGTTGCGCGGGATCAGCTTGGTGGCGATACCGCCCAGGGTTTCCACCCCCAAAGACAAGGGGGTGACATCCAGCAACAGCACGTCTTTGACCTCGCCCGCCAGCACGCCAGCTTGGATGGCAGCACCCACGGCCACCACCTCGTCGGGGTTGACAGTTTGGTTGGGCTCTTTGCCCAGCAGCTCCTTCACCAGCCGCTGCACCGCCGGGATGCGGGTGGAGCCGCCCACCAGCACCACTTCGTTGATGTCGGCCTTGGTGAGCTTGGCATCCCGCAGGGCCTGCTCCACCGGCCCTTTGCAGCGCTCCAGCAAGTCGGCGCAGAGGTGTTCAAACTGGGCGCGGGAGAGCTTCAACTCCAGGTGCTTCGGACCATCGGCCGTGGCGGTGATGAAGGGCAGGTTGATGGTAGTCTCGGAGACGCTGGACAGCTCGATCTTGGCCTTCTCGGCGGCTTCCGTCAGCCGCTGCAGGGCCTGCCGGTCTTGCCGCAGGTCGATCCCTTCCATTCGCTTGAACTCTTCGGCCATCCAGTCGACGATCTTCTTGTCGAAGTCGTCGCCACCCAACTGGGTATCGCCGCTGGTGGCCTTCACCTCGAAGACGCCATCCCCCACCTCCAGAATGGAGACGTCGAAGGTGCCACCGCCCAAGTCGAAGACGAGGATGGTCTCGTTGTTGCGCTTGTCCAAGCCATAGGCCAAGGAAGCCGCCGTCGGCTCGTTGATGATGCGCAGCACTTCCAAGCCGGCGATCCTCCCGGCATCTTTGGTGGCCTGCCGCTGCGAGTCGTTAAAGTAGGCCGGGACAGTAATGACGGCTTGGGTGACCGGTTGGCCTAGGTAGCGGCTGGCGTCTTCTACCAGCTTGCGCAGCACCATGGCCGAGATCTCTTCGGGGGCAAATTCCTTGTTCATGCGGGGTGAGTACAACTTGACATTGCCCCGCTCATCCCGCCGCACCTGGTAGGAGACCCGCTTGGCATCGACGTTCAGCTCATCGTACTTGCGCCCGATGAACCGCTTGACCGAGTAAAAAGTGTTCTCGGGGTTGAGCACCGCTTGGCGACGGGCCATCTGGCCCACCAGGCGCTCCCCATCTTTGGTGAAAGCGACCACTGAGGGTGTAGTGCGGCTCCCCTCGGCATTGGGAATGACAGTGGGGACGCCCCCTTCCATTACGGCGACAACCGAGTTGGTTGTGCCCAAGTCAATTCCTACAACTTTTCCCATCGGCTCCTTGTTCTCCTTTTGTTCTCCTTTTGTTCAAGACGTGACCTCGGCTACCGCCGCCAGGCTGTATGAAGTAGCTTGGGCAGCCAATCCGTGAAAATTCAGCAGGTATTTAGCCGTTTCCTAGGTCGATCCTAACCAGCAGGGCATCTGGGTCAGGGCGAGAATGCCGCCCATTTCTGGCGACTGGAAGGCAGAACAGTTACGGATCTCCGTACCTGCCGCGGCCTTGCTTCCAGGACCGGTTGGGGCAAGGGCGGCTAGCTCTGGATAAGCTGCAGGGCTTCCAGGCTGCGGGCTACAACGGTTTCGGCCAAGGGCAGGTAGCCCATCTCTGCGGCCAGAGCTTGTCCCTCGCTGAGGGCCCAGCGCAGCACTGCCCGCAGGGCGTTGGCCATGGCGGGATCCCGATACTGGCGGTAGGCCAGGATCCAGGTGTAGGTGACGATGGGGTAGGCCCCCGCGCCGGCGGGATCGGGCACAAAAGCCCGCAGGTTGTCGGGCAGCTCGATTTCGCTCAGGGCCAGGGCCGAGGCTTCCGGGGTGGGGAGGACGAACTCGCCGCGGCGGTTTTCCAGGGCCGCCACCGACAGATCCAGGTCGCGGGCATAGACCGATTCCACATAGCCGATCACCCCTTCGCTGAGGAGCATCTGGGCGCTCATGCCTTCGTTGCCTTTCACCCCAATGCCCACCGGCCACTCCAGGGACATGCCGACGCCGATCTCGGAGGCCCAGGTGGGGTCGATGGCGGCCAGGTGGCGGGTAAAGGTGTCGGTGGTGCCGCTGCCGTCGGAGCGGTAGCAGACGGCGATGGGCAGGTCGGGGATCTCCAGGTCGGGGTTGAGGGCCAAAATCTGCGGATCCCGCCACTGGGTAATTTGGCCGCGGAAGATCTGCACCAACACCGAGCGGGACAGTTTGAGGCCGGAGCGGATCCCGGGCAGGTTGTAGCCGACGGCAATGCTGCCTGCCGTCATCGGGATCATGACCACGCCCCGCTTGACTTCGGCAATTTCGGCATCGGTCATGGCCACGTCGCTGGCGGCAAAGTCCACCGTCTGGTCGATAAATTGGCGGATGCCGGCGGCGCTGCCCACCGGCTGGAAGTTGATTTCGACTTTGGGATCCACCTGGCGGTAGTCGGAAAACCAGCGCAAATACAGGGGAGCCGGGAAGGTGGCCCCGGCCCCGTTGATCAACAAGGTCTCAGCGGCAAGCTGGCTGTCGGCAACAGGGCCAGCCTGCCCAGAACGGGATCCCCTTTGGCAGGCGCTCAGGCCAGCAGCAGCCAGCAACGACAGCAGCATTTCTCGGCGGCGAAGGCGGGGCAGTTGCACCATAGCTGAGGCGCTCCAAGCTCTCCGCCCCGATCCTTGTCTTGCCTACGGAGCCCTGTCAAGGGTGGCCATCCTGAGCTCTGGGAAGCACCAGAGGGGACAACCTTCCGCAAAAGGCAGCTTCTTCCCTCCACCAACTTGTCGCCGATCCTTGCAGGATTCGCTGCGCTCTTGGGCAACAGTTGGGATCCCAACCCCGCTTCTGGATCCAGAGTAAAAAACGAAGCTTGAGCGAGAAAAACAAAGAAAAACAGCGAAAAAAAGAGAACGAGAGAGTTGAGTCCTGCAGCAACTGCAGAGGGATCCTCAGGCCAAAGCCTTATCTGGCAAGGCTTAGCCGGTTTGGGGCCGGATCCCCCCTGCCTTGGAAAAATCTTGACATATCTTGGAATAGGGCAATATATTGTGAGTTCTGTGCAGAAATCCTGCGCTGTTCACATCTCGGTATCTGGGGGACTACTATGCCGACTTTGACTCGTTCTCCCTGGACACTGCGAGACAGCGAAAAGCTCTATCGCATTTCTGGTTGGGGGGATCCCTACTTCCGTATCAACGCCGCCGGTCATGTGGAGGTAACCCCACAGGGCTCACAGCAGCAGGAAGGGGGCATCGACCTGTACCACCTGGTAACGGATCTGGTGGCGCGGGGTTTGCAGTTGCCGTTGTTAATTCGCTTTCCCGAGATCGTGGCCGACCGCATGCGGCGGATTTGTGAGAGCTTTCAGCAGGCCATCGAGCGCTTTGGCTACCCCAACGTCTACCGAGGGGTTTACCCGGTCAAGGTGAACCAGCAGCGCCACCTGGTGGAAGAGGTGGTCAAGCACGGCCGTGCCTACCACTTTGGCCTGGAGGCGGGATCCAAGCCGGAGCTGTTGATCGCCCTGGCTCTGCTGGATACACCTGGGGCTTTGTTGATCTGCAACGGCTACAAAGACCGCGACTTTATGGAAACGGCCCTCTTGGCCCAGCGGCTGGGGCGCACCCCCATCATCGTCCTGGAACGGCTGCAGGAGCTGGAGCTGGTGCTGCAAGCTGCCGAGCACCTGGGGATTGATCCCCTGCTGGGGGTGCGGGCCAAGCTGTCCGCCCAGGGCAGTGGCCGCTGGGGCACCTCGGCTGGGGATCGGGCCAAGTTTGGCCTTACAGCGACGGAGATTTTGCAGGTGGTGGAACGGCTGCGGGAAGTCGGCAAGCTGCACTGTCTGCGCCTATTGCACTACCACATCGGCTCGCAGATCTCGATGGCGAGTGTGCACGGGCGGGCTGTGCGGGAGGCCAGCCAGATCTACATCGAGCTGGTCAAGCTGGGGGCGCCGATGGGCTATCTGGATGTCGGCGGCGGCTTGGGGGTCGATTACGACGGATCCCAGTCCACCAGCCACTTTTCCCAGAGCTACAGCCTGGAAGATTACGCCGCCACCGTGGTGCAGACAGTGCTGACCACCCTGCAGCCGCATGGGATCCGGCCACCGGTGCTGGTTACCGAAAGCGGGCGGGCCTTGATGTCCCACCAGTCGGTGTTGGTCTTTGACGTGCAGGATGTCAATGTGGCTAGCCCCTACCCCATGCCTACCCAGCTCACCTCCGATGCTGAGGTGATCCAAAAGCTGAACCAGCTCTACTACGAGATCCGGCCCGATACCCTAGTGGCCGATTATCGCCGCTGCCAGGAGCTAAAAGAAGCTGCCCTGCGCCAGTTCATCGAGGGATCCCTCAGCTTGCGGGAGCGGGCCGAGGTGGAGCGGCTGTTTTGGAACTGCTCCGACAAGATCTGCACGCTGGCCTACGAGCAGCACCAGGCGGGGCAGCCGGTGGCCGTAGATCTCCTGGATCTGGACGAGATGCTGGCCAGCATCTACTACGGCAACTTCTCCCTCTTCCAATCCCTGCCGGATAGCTGGGCCATCGACCAGGTGTTCCCCATCATGCCCATCCACCGTCTGGACGAGGAGCCGCGCCAGTGGGCCACCCTGTCCGATCTGACCTGCGACAGCGACGGCAAGATCAACCGCTTCTTTGGCGAAGACGGGCAGATCACCTCGGTTTTGCCGCTGCACGATCCCAACGGGCAGCCCTACCTGCTGGGGGTGTTTCTGGGGGGCGCCTACCAAGAAATCCTGGGGGATCTGCACAACCTGTTTGGGGACACCAACGCGGTGCACATCCGCACCCGTCCCGGCGGCTACCAAGTCACCCAAGTCATCAAGGGGGACACCATCGGCGAAGTGCTGAGCTGGGTGCAGTACAACAGCGAAGACCTGGTGGAAACCCTCCACCACGCCACCGAAGCCGCTCTGCAACGGGGGCAGATCAGCCTGGCCCAGGCCCGCGCTTTGCAGCAGCACTTTGAAGACAACCTGCGGGCCTACACCTACTTGCACCCCTAGGTTCGGGGACAGCCCCAAAGTCCAGGTCAAAACAGCAAGGGATCCCGGCCCACAACCGGGATCCTTATTTCTGGCCAAAACAAAAAAGACTGGTGGCTGGGATGCCACCAGTCTTGGTCAGTTCCCTGTGAGTGAGCTGATGCCGTCGCTGCCAACGTCTTCAACCCAGCTCCAGTCTCTGGCGTTTTCCCCCCTCTCGAGGTGATCCAGATCACTCGGCAAGAACCCCTCAGCTAGCGGCCAAGGTTAAAACAGAGGCAGGGCCTTAAAACAAGGGCAATTGCTGCTCTTCCCCTTCAGCAAGGCTTGCAGGATCTGCCTCCTCCCTGTTGGCATTTCCCTCTGACAAGGGATCTGCTGCTTCCGCCAACAACTGACGAGCAGCGGCTAGCAACTCGTTGCGCAAGGGGGCCAGATCGCTGCGGTCGGCCAGATAGTGCTCCAGGGCCGTCAGGGGCTCTAGACAACTGGGATCCAGGGCCGGCAGGCGAATGCGGCTGGGGCTGACCACGTCTGGGACGAGAGTATAGCTGAAGGCAGGGGCGAGGGCCTGGTGCAGGGTCCGCTCGTCAACGCAATCGAGCTGGTCAGGGCGGAGGCGGTAGATCAGGCGCAGGATGGAGCCGGGTACAGGGGCCTTGGCAATGGCCTCCAGCAGTTTGGCCTGCACCTCTTGGGGGGGATAGGGGGTGAGATCAAGGCGGATGGAGTGAAAGGTGCGGGTGGGCAAGGGCAAAAATTCGTAGCTCGCCCCCGTGGCCGTCACCTCTGCCAACACACAACCTTTTTCCTCTTGTTCCTCCCCAAAGTCGACTCGCTCAATGCTGCCGGGATAGATTACCAAGGGATCCCGACACAACACCTGGTGACGGTGCACATGACCCAAAGCCACGTATTGGTAGGCGGGCCGCGCCAGCAGCGACAGGGGCACCGTCACTCCCTTGCCCACCGAAAGATGCCGCTCCGTCCCGTAGCGGGCTGTATCCACCATCACATGGGCCAACAAAATCGCCGGGATCCCTGGCTGCAAAGTGCGGATCTCCCCTTCCAGAGCCAGATCGAGGCGCTGCAGGAGCTGCTGAGTGAATACTTCGGCATTGAGATCCAGGCTCTCCTGGCGGGCAAGCAGGGTGGAGCGGTTTAGCCAAGGCAAGGTGGTCACCTGCACCGGGCCGCTGCGAGTTTCAATCCAATGGGTCTGCAGCCGATCCCCCACAACGAATCCCGCCACCCCCAGAGCGCGGTAGATGGCCAAGCTGTTGCCCTCTTGCCCCTGCCCGTACTGGTCGTGGTTGCCCACCAAGAGAACGGTCGGGATCCGGGCATCGGCCAGGCGGCGAAATTGTTGGGCAAAGAGCTCTTGGTGCAGCGGCGGCGGCGTCGCGTCGGGAAAGGCATCGCCCCCAAACAGCACCAGATCCACAGCCTGATCGAGGGCATGATCAATGCATAGGCGCAAAGAAGCGACAAAATCCTCCAAACGCGTGTTCAGCCCCGTAGCTGGGTTGATGCAGCCGTAGGCCAAGCCACTGCCCAAATGAATATCGGAAAAATGCAGCAGCTTCACCATCTCAAGCAGCCTTGAAGCCCTTCCATCCGTTGCCCTCACTCCTGCCCGCCGTTTGCCTGCCTTGCCAACTTTTGGATTGGCACCCCACTCGGAGTCAGATGAGGAATCCCCGCTGAAGCTAAGCCTGTCGGCGCGGCCTGGCTCGATCCAAACGCAAAGGTCGGCCCATAAATTCCTGGCCGTTGGCGACGTCGATGGCCTCCTCTTCCTCGGCCTCCGTGGCCAAATCCACAAACGCGAAGCCCCGTGTCTGGCCTGTTTCTCGGTCTATCGGGATTGTAACCGACTTAACGTTCCACCTCTGCTGGAAGAAAGCTGCTAGCTCTTCTGTTGAGGCCTTATAGTTTAGGTTTCCCACAAAAATGGTCATGGCAATTCAAGCAAAGCAAGGCGCGAATCGGAAAGAGCGGCAACCAAAGCTCAAGGTACTTCACTTTTATCACGGGGCCCCGCCTAATCGCACAACATGACAGGATGTAAAGGGATCGCCGCTCAAAAATCTTCGCACTTTCCCATCCAAAATGTGCTTTTGTCAAACTTTACGGGCGTGTACTTTTCCCGCTCCTTTGTTGAGTTTCCCCTCCAGCTCTGGCTCGACCGGTATCCGGAGGCCCTTGTCGTTTTGTTGCAACTTGTTAAACTAGATTGTTAAGATATGTATTGTCCTGCTTGCAGTGCTTGTTGGGAGCAGCGCTGGGATATCCTAGCGCGAGTCTCTCACCTACCCTAAGAGTCTCAAGGTGACGACAATGGAGGAAACGCTAGGTCTCTCTCTGGAGCAAGAATTTCGCCAGCGGGCTTTCGAGACGCTGGTAGCTCGCATGAGCCCTGAGCAGGCCAAGGACATCCTGGTCAAGCTGCACAAGCAAATGCTGTTGCAGGAGGCCACCTACCGCCAGTTGCTGCGCCATTCTCTTGAGGTTTGATGCACGCCCTTTCGTTTCCCACCTGGTGGATTCACATTGCCAGCGTCTTGGAATGGCTGGCGGCCATTGTTTGCGTGTGGCAGTTTGGGGAGCGAACGGGCCGGCCAGAGTGGCGCGGCTTGAGCTGGGCGATGTTGCCTGCTCTGGTGGGGGCAATGTGTGCCATTACCTGGCACTGGTTTGACAACGATCCCGCCCTCAACTGGGTGGTAACTGCCCAGGCGAGCTTGACACTTCTGGGCAATTGCACTCTGGCCTGGGCTGCCTACCGCATTTGGCGGGCGGAGCAGGCGGATCAGTCCCTTGGGAGGAGGGATCCAAGCTAGGCGATGGACAGTTTGTTTGCCCTTTCTCTATTTCCCTATTTGGCCTTCTTGTTTTTCCTGTCGCGGCTCCGCCGGATCCCGCGCCTGGCTTTGATCGGGTTTTGGCTGCTGCTACTGTTTGTGGCCGTCAGCATCCCGGCAGGGTTGTATGCCCAACTGCATTACGGCACTTCCCTGGCCAATGTGGATCCCTTGCATGGGGGAGCAGAGGCTTTCCTCACCCTCTCCAACATTCTGGTGGCCCTGGGCTTCAAGCAAGCCATTGACCAACAGGGATCCCCAGAGGTCGAGGAAGACAGCTCCGAGTTGTATTGACCTTCTCCCCAGTCCGGATTCTTTCTCGCTTGTCGCGAGCTACAGGGGCGGGAGACTGCCATATGTTTGTGGGGGAGGCCATAACCCCAACCTGGACCTAAGCCCAGATACTGACAACGCTGCACCCTCCCCAAACGGGGTGGGGCTGGCGAACATGGCATAGAAGGCGGCTGATCCCCAGCCCCCCTTGCATCCTCCCGTATACGGGGGGAAAGGGGGAGGACGGGGCCTGCGCCGCCAAGGTTTTGGTGATTGCAAACAAGCCCGAGCCAGTCCTTCGGCCCTACCCGCTGCCGAGCCCAAGCACTCCGTGCTGCTGACGCAACTATTCCCAGCTTCTCTGGCAGAGGCAGAGGGGAGCTGAACAGCAGACGCATGGCTTCGGCACGGCTTGGACTGAATGTAGAATGGAAGTCCAGACGGGATGTCTGCTGTTGTTTATTCTGAGAGACCTGCCGGATGGTGGCCACCCTTTCTGTCCCCAAAGCCAAGCTGAAAAACCCGCCTCTGCGCATCCATCGCATGGGTGACAAGGTGCTGCGGCAGCCGGCCAAGCGCGTCAGCCAGGTCAACGACGAGATCCGCCAGTTGGCGCGAGACATGCTGCAGACGATGTACAGCGCCGATGGCATTGGCCTGGCAGCTCCCCAGGTGGGCATTCCCAAGCGCTTGATTGTGGTAGATCTCTATCCCGATAAGCCGGAAGTGCCACCGCTGGTGCTGATCAACCCGGAGATCCGCGAGTACCTCGGCGAAGTTGTAGCCGGCCAGGAAGGCTGCCTTAGCATTCCGGGCGTCTTCTGCGAGGTCATGCGGCCGCAGGGGGTGGTGGTTTCGTTTAAGGACGAAACCGGGCGGCCCCGCACCCTCCAAGCCGACGACCTGCTGGCGCGGGTTATCCAACACGAAATCGATCACCTCAACGGTGTGCTGTTTGTGGATCACGTGGAAAACGAGCTGCTGTTGGATCAGGAGCTGCGCAAGCACGGCTTCCAGATGCAAGATGTGCAGCGCAAAAACAGCACACTTGCCACCCCTCCACCGAAACCTCGCTAGGTCATTGCCGCAGGCGCTGCGCCAAGAGCTGTTCTTCTAGAGCAGCAATGCGGTTGTAGGCAGCGGTTAGCTGGGCGCTCAGGCGCTGGATCTGGGCTTCAGGAGCAAGTTCATACGCCGGGCTGCGGTTGCTTACTACAGGGGGATCCTCCTCCAGCAAAAAGTTGTGGCTCCCATCTTCCACCAAGTCTGAGGTGAGAACGCTGTAACGGGAGGGGGCGGGGGCATTTTTTTTAGCCTCCTGCTTTGCCAGGAGAGCAGCCGCCACCTGCTCCGGCATCCGCTCGATGGCAGCTTTCAGCTCCTGAATTTGCAACTCCAGACGCTCAAAATAGTGCTGCAAGGTTTCGCTCATAGCTGCCCCGGTTCTGACTCTTTACTTTCATTGAAAGAGATAAGTTCTCGCTCCTCCCCTTCTTCCCCCAGATCATTTAACGATTACGCGGTTGGAGCACTAAAGTCGGCTTCAGGAGTTTGCCCTATCAAGCCAGTCCTGCTGGCTGGCGTCGGCCACAATTGAGACAGGCTCTCTCCAAAGTTTTTTCCAGAGCAGGTTCCTCTCTATTTCCAGGCAAAAAATGCAGGATGCGGTTCCCCCCTCGTCACAACAGGGCTATACCTTGCCCGTGTTTGCGGTGGCTGCTGCTAAAGCCGCTCTCCGCCGCCTTCTGGGGATCCCTTTGGAGCAGGACGGCGCTCATCCTGTCATTGCAGTGCAGGTGGAGCCCCAGTTCCCTGATGTTTGCATCCGGATCCCAGTGGAGCAGGTGGCTGCTCTCTCGGAGAACACCGCTTTGGCCATTACCCGTTCGGATCCCGGCCCTCATCTGGATCTCACCCGCAACACGCCGGTCTGGGCCTGGGTGGGCTTGGAGGAACGGGATCCCGCCACTCCGCCTTTGCTCCTGGAAGCGGGAGAGGGGCTGGGGCGGCATGCTGATGGCAGCCCGGCCATCTATGCTTACGCTCGGCGCCTGTTTGAGATCAATCTTTCGCCTGGGATCCCGGATGGGTATCGCCTGCGGGTGCGCATCATCTTGCCGGAGGGAAAACTCTTGGCGGAGCGGACTTCCAATGCGGCGTTTGGGGTGCTGGAGGGACTGGCTCTCTTGGGAACGCGGGCCGAGGTGGAGCCTTCTGCCAGTGCCGAGAGCCTGGAGCGGGCCCGCCGCGAATTGCAACAGAAATTGGCCAACCACCGGCATCTGGCCTTTTGCGTGGGCAGCCATGGGCAGCAGGTGGCCTTGCGGCAAGGGATCCCAGCAGAACAAATTCTACTGGTGGCCAATTGGATCGGGCCGCTGCTGGTGGAAGCGGCATTGCGAGGGGCAGACTCGATTCATTTGATCGGCTACCACGGCAAGTTGATCAAGCTGGCGGGGGGCATTTTCACCACTTCCAGCCATGTGGCCGATGCCCGCCTGGAGATCTTGGCGGCAGCCCTCATCCGCTGCGGGGGAACAGCCGAGCAGGCGCGGCAGGTGCTGGAGCTGAGGACGGTAGAGGCAGCGGTGCAGTATCTGAAGGATCTGGGCTGGGCAGAGCCGGTGCTGCAGGAGCTTTCCCGACAAATCCGCCAGCGGGCGACAGCCTATGTGCAAAAGTATGCCGCTCGATCCCTGCCGGTGCAGGTAACCCTGTTCGATCGCCAGGGCCAGGTCTGCGCTCAGGCGGGGATCCCAGGTCGTCTCGATTGAGACAAGGACGCCGCCACCCTACCCCAATCCTGATATGGCTCCCTTTTCAGGGAAAAAAGCGAGCAAAAGAAAGCTGGAGAAGCAAAGCCGCTCCCCCAGCTCCTGCCCATCGAAGTCAGTTTGGCACTTGGATCCCAGTCCTAATTCCCGGCAATCCTAACCGTATCCACCCGCCAGCGAGTGGCTCTGCCAGAAGTTGTGCCAGAAGACCGATAGCGGAAGGCAATGTAAACACGGCCAGGAGGTTGGATCCCAGATAGAGAAATGTTTCCAGAATCCACAAATTGGCCTGTAGAGGGATTGGGAATCGTCAGGGCCGTCCAAGTGGCTGCCTGCACCGCCGCCGGAGTGCCCGCACCGTTGTAATCGGTGGAGTAAAGAACGCTTAGTTGCGGAAAAGGAACGCCGCTATCGGTAAAGGAACTCTGATTGCGGAAGGTCAGAACCGGGTTGTTGGCCGAAGCCAGGTTCAGAGGCGGAGTAATCAGCCAATCATCACCCGGTTGCTGGCCGCCGAAGGCGTTGGCCTCGGCATAGGAATTGACGCAGCGCCAAGAGCGGGTGGTGTCGCCATCCACATCCACAATCTGCCAGCCAGCGGGAGCGGGGTTGCAGTTGTCAAAGTCTTCGGTTAGAGGCAGGTTAACTGGAGGAGGTGTTGGTGTTGGAGTTGACGTGGGCGTTGGGGTCGGCGTGGGTGTCGGGGTCGGGGTTGGCGTTGGGGTCGGTGTGGGTGTTGGCGTCGGGGTTGACGTTGGCGTCGGCGTCAGGTTCAAGCCGACGATCCCCGGGTCGTGATCGGAAGAACGGAAGGGATCCGGGGCGTAAAAGAGGCTCTGCTGTGAGGCGCTCTTGAAGCTCGTGGTGTAGTCCAGGCTCACTGGCTCGTCGGCGTTGATGTGCCACTTGGCCGACCCGGTCACTTGCGGCCTCAAGCTGGCGTTGGCCAAGGCGTGATCCAGGGATCCCCACTGACCTTGGAAGCTGAAGGAATAGCTGTTGGGGCCGTTGAGGTTGGTAAATCCGCCCTCCTCCAAGACTTTGATCGGGTCTTCCTTGGCGTAGGCGTTGAGATCCCCGATAATCAGCACATCCGGATCGGTGGAGCCGGTGGGGTTGGTGGACAACCAGTTCAGGATTTCCTGGGCAGCCCGCCTGCGGTTGCCGTTGCAATTGCCCTGGAAGGGATCGTTGTCGACAGGATCACAGGGGGATCCCTTCGACTTCAAGTGGTTGACCACCACCGTGAAGATGGCGTTGTTGCTCTTCTGCCGGAAGGTGACGGCCAAGGGAGGGCGGTGGCGACGAAGCGAGGGATCTTGGGTGAGTTCCCCGGTATCCAGAAAGGCGGGGTTGGTGCCAGGCGCAATTTCAACCGTAGCCGGCTTATAGATGAAACCATTGGTACAGCCTTTTAATTTAAAATAGGGTACAGGTATTCAAGAGGAAGGAGAGAAAGGAATGCCGACTCATTCTTTGGATTTGCGGCAAAGAGTTGT
>NZ_JBSSEF010000042.1:0-23739 GCF_054061455.1 Thermostichus sp. OS-CIW-20 | reverse complement strand
CGAGCAGCAGGCAACGCCCAGATTGTGAGACTCAGGGGCATTGAACCCCTTCGTCTCACCGCCTATCCTCCATCCCGCCAAGCTGCGCTGTGGCGGGAGTACCCCGGAGGTTCTGATGGTGCCGTTAGCGGGCGTGCGCAGGGATCCCCAGCATTTCCAGCAAGGTTTTAGCAGCATCCTGGCCGGAGAGCCAGGCGCCTTCTACTCGCTCCCCGGCACACCAATCGCCGGCACAGACCAACGGCAACCCCTTGCCGGCACCGGCAGGGACGTGGGTGCCCAGGCTGGCCAAACCTATCGTTTCCACAGGAAAAGCGTAGCGCCAGCGATGCACCTGCATCCATTGCGGCGAGGCCAGCCAGGGATCCAGCCGTTTGGCGGCGTGATCCAGCAGTTCTCGACCAGCTTTTTCCAACTCGGCGGGGCCGGCATCCAGATACCGCGACGACCACTCCGCCCCCCCGTGCAAGACCACCAGCGGCGGCAAGGGCTGTAGGCGCTTGCTGCTGTCCAGGGCCAGCCAGGCCAGCATCGGATCCTGCAAACACTTGATCCCCTTCCAAGGCGGCAGCGGCGTGCTCTTCGAATAGCCGGCCAAAACGGCAATGCAGGGCTGATAGGCGGCGGATCCCGGCAGAGAGAGCAGGTTGTCGGCAGGAGGGATCCCCTCTTGCAGCAAAGGCAACAACTGGGGAGCTGGGATTGCCATCACCACTGCCGCGGCCTCGTAGCACTGGCCGTTTTCGGCCTGTAATTGCCAGGTGGTTGCCAGCGGCCTGAGGCCGACCACACGCGTCTGGGTGTGGATGGACAAGGAGGTGGCTAGCTGTTTGGCCAGCGTCGTCATGCCCTGTGGGCAGATGTAGCGGGGTTTCTCGGCGTTGGAGTCCTCTGGGCGCAACCCCTCTCGATCCAGCAGGTGCAACGAGCGCGTCCATTCCCTCAGCAGCCCCAGGCCCAATAGCTCCTTCAGCCAGCGATAAAAGCTGTCGGAATCGGCGGTCAGGTATTGAACCCCGTGATCTACAGGCACTGTTTGTCCGGCATGCTCAACCCGCCGGGTGGCCATGCGCCCACCCAAACCCACCGATTTCTCCAGCACCAAGACCTCCAGCCCCGCCCGCCGCAGTTGCCGTGCGCAGGCTAGGCCAGCCACCCCGGCCCCGACGACAACGACGTCCGCCGACTTTGCGTTGCCCAGGCCTGGCCTTGCCCCCTGGAGATTTTCGTCTGACATACAGGGCCTATCGGCTGCAACCGGATCCCACCTTCAACTCCCGCTCTTGCCAAAGGGGTTGTTGCCCCTTTCGCCGAAGAGCTTGGCTTCCCCCTTGATGGCAGCCTTGATGATGTTGTAAGCGGCCCAGCCAACCACCAAAACAATGGGTGCCAGGACGATCAGCGGACGGAGATCCATATCCATAGTTTCATCCCCCTCTCATCAACGGAGTAACAAGAGCTTCCAGAGTTAGCAACTGCTGGGATCCCGAAGAGCGAAGCTTTTTTGGGGTTTGGGTTTCGCTTTGGGCGGGGTACAACTCCGGAAGAACGGCTATGTCCAGAATAAACTCAGGTATACCTTCTCCCGCTAAGCCCTGACGGACTGGGGCAAAAACCTCCGCTCACGCCAGCAGGACAGGATCCCTGGATGATTTCTCAGAGTTGCTGCTTACTCAGGATCTTCACACAGCCGGAGAGTGGCTGCTTCGCCGTTCCTAGCCCATTCTGCAGCAAGCCCGGCTTCTGGACAAGAGCTTGCCTTGTTGCCTCTTGCGGGGATGGGCCAATCGAGCTAGGCGAGAACGTCCGTCGCTGGCGCCACGTAGACTGCGCCCGAGAGTAGCGCGGAAGTTTAGCCAGCCAGGGAGTAGCGCTCCATCAAGTAGCAGAGGCAATCTTGGCGGATGATGCGGCTGTTGAGGGTGAGCATGCCGGGCATGATGGGCACGCGGGTGCGAATTTCGCCATCTTGGGCATAGAAGAAGCGATCCGCCACATCTTGGCCCTGCTCGTCTTGTACCTCCAGGTGGAAGCCGTTGTTCGTCCAGCCGATGCGGGTGTGGGGAGGGAGCTCCCGAAAATTGAGGAGATCCAAATCGGGGGGAAAGCGCAGGTGCGGGTCGCCCGCCTCTTCCCCAAAGCCGAAGCTTACCTCGTCTGGGATCTTGACGATGGCGACGCTGTGGAACAGGTCGATATCCTGGCTGAGGACGGGGCGTTGCGGCAGCGCCGACAGGTGCAGGCAGGCTTCCAGAAATTCGCAGGCATGTTGGGTGCCGTGGGGCTGATCCGGCTTGCCACATTCCAGGGTTACCGCCGGGCAGAAGCGCCCAAAGGCCATGCTCTGCACCCCTTCCGGCTTGGTGAAGTAGAGGACGGTGCGCCCAAACAAGGTGGCCAGGTGCAGGGTAGAGGCATCCAAGTAATTGACACAGGCGTAGTGGGGGTTGGTGCCGGTGTTGTTGTGAATATCGACGCTGGCAAACACGCCCCGCTGCTGCATCTGCTGCAGGACGGCCTGGGCCATGGCGTGCTCGGGGGTGGAGCCGGGGCCCCAGATGCGGTTGTAGTCCGGTTGGCCGTCCAGGCGCCGTTGCCCGTAGCGGGCGGCCCGCACATTGCCGATGAAGAGAGACAGAGAACGGGGCAATTCCCGCTGGGCGTGGTGGCGGAGGAGCTGCCGCACCGCCTGCCAACCGGTGGTTTCGTTGCCGTGCAGCAGCACAGAGACAAACAGGGCGGGATCCCGTCGCCCCGGCAGATGGATGAGGGTTGGCCCACCCAATCGGTCGTAAAGCTGATGGGCCTCTAGATCCAGCAGTTGATCCGGTAGATGATCGAGAACGGTGAGCATACTGTTTGGGCTAAGAGGCTCGACTCAAACTTCTGGCTTTTGGCCTCTCTCCCTGGGGTAGGAGGGAGCAGAAGTCCAACGAAGTCCTTGGTCGCGAATGAACCGTTTCGCTGCGGTAGCTCGGGTCGCAACAAGGCCATCTGAGAGAGAGTTTGCCCACTCGAGATGCGGGCCAGGGATCCGCCCTGCCGCCGCGGTGGCCCACCGCTGGTACAACCGGCTGTGGAGAGAGCCCTAGCTGAGATCCCAGGTGTGTACCGGTTGGCCTTGCCGCTGCCGTTCCCAGTAGGCACAGGTTAATTGTTGCATATCTTTACCATGCCGAGCCACATAGCGGCGCTGCCAGGTGGCCCCATTCTGCCCCGACTCCACCCGGGCGCGGAGAATGCCCAGGTACTCCTGAATATCGGAGGGGGCCAGATCCAGTTGAACCAAACCCGCCTCTGCTTGGGGGATCAGCTCTTCCAGCAGCAATTGGCGCAGGGATCCCTGCCAACCCTTGAGCCAAGTGATGGGGGCCTCCAGACCCCAGCGGGCCGCCGTGTAGAAATTGGCGCGGCACTGGGCAAAGCTCAGCTCCTGCTCGGGGGGGACGGGCTGGGATCCCAAGGCTTGCACCAGACCAAAGTAGAAGGCCGCATTGGCGATCATATCGGGTAGGGTTGGGCCTGCCGCCGCCACCCGCTGTTCGATGCGCAGATGGGGATAGGGATCCACCCCCACCAGAGGGCGGTTCCAGCGCCAGATGGTGCCGTTGTGCAAGCGCAGATGGGCTAGCTCAGTAGGAGGTGAGGCCAGCCTCTGCGGCAACACCACCGGATAGCAGCGTAGATTTTCCCAGAACAACTCCATCAGGGACTCTTGCACATAGCCTTGCCCAAAGGTGACGCGAGGTTGGTGGGTGGGGGCAAGGGGGGGTGGGCCATCCAACGCCTGCTCAAACACAGGGATGCGGGTTTCCGCCCATAGGTCGTGCCCGAACAGATAGGGAGAATTGGCCGCCAGCGCTACCAAGGGGGCCGACACGAGCAGGGAAGCGTTGAAGTAACGGGCCGCTTGGTGGGGGGCCACCTGCAGATGGATTTGAAAAGAGGTGGTGGCTGCCTCCAGCATGACGTTTGGGTGGGTGACCCGCAACCGCCCAGCCGGTCCTTCGATATCTAGCCCCAGGGGCGGGATCCCCGAGGATTGCTCGCGCCGGTGCAGGTTCAGGATCTGCTCGTTGAGGGCCAGATAGCGTTTGCGGGGGGAGATCATCTCCAAGGTTAGCTGCTGCTGCTGCAGCGTGGGTAAAATGCCGATGGTCATCAGCCCCGCCTGCAGTTGCTCGGCCACTCGGCAACAGCGATCCCACCTCTGTTCCAGCTCTTGGCGGAGCTGCTGCAGAGCGGATGCAACCAAAACCTGGGGCCGGCTGTTGAGCTCGATGTTGAAGCGGGCCAGTTCCGGCACCACCAGCGGGTCGTTGACGGCCTCCAGGTAGGCTGAGTTGATCGGGGCCGGATCTCCCTGGGGGGTGACCAGCCAAGCTTCCAGCTCAAACCCGCCCACCGGGGATCCCTGGGCAAAAGGCCGGCAAATGGGATCCAGCCCCGGCAGGCCGGCCAGCCAGCGGTCCAGCAGATCCGTCTCCTGCTGCAGCCGAGCTTTGAACTCGGCAAAGTCCTCTGCGCCAAAGCTGAGGGAGGCAATCTCTTGGCCCATCGAGACAACTCCGCGGCTTTCGTGGATGAGATCACTGCACTGCTGGTATCGGGCTTCAGCTTTCGACGAGAAAAATATGGGCCGGCATCGTCCAGGGATCCAGCTTGATGTAGTTGGTGGATCCCTGCCAGGAGTACTGCTGGCCGTCCAAGAGGTCGATCACCTTGAAAGTTTGCCAGTGTTCCAAACCCAAAGCCCCCAGGTTGAGGGTGACCCAGCCAGATTGAATGTGAAACGGATCCAGATTCACCGCCACCAAAATCCGGTTGCTGCCATCAAAGGTGCGCTTGGAGTAGCAGATCAGGGCCTCGTTGTCGGTGGGGTGAAACACCAGGCTCCAGTCGCTTTGCAAAGCCGGGTTTTGCCGCCGGATCTGGTTCACCTGCGCGATCAGAGGCCGCAAGTTATCCGGCGCGTCCAGATCCCAGTGGCGGATTTGGTATTTTTCTGAGTCCAGATACTCTTCGCTGCCGGGGCGGAGCGGGCGGTTTTCACAGAGTTCAAAAGCGGGGCCGTAGATGCCGTAGCTGGCCCCCAGCGTAGCCGCCAGGATGAGGCGCAGCATAAAAGCCGGGCGTCCCCCCTTTTGCAAAAACTCGTTCAGAATATCCGGCGTGTTGGGCCAGAGGTTGGGGCGGTAGTACTCCCGCATCGGGGTTTGGGTGAGCTCGGTGAAGTACTCGGTCAGGCCCCATTTGTCGTTGCGCCAGGTGAAGTAGGTATAGGATTGGGTGAAGCCCAGCTTGGCCAAGGATTTCATCAGCTTGGGGCGCGTAAAGGCTTCGGATAAAAAGATTGTCTCCGGGTGCTTGGCCTTGATCTCGCCGATGCACCACTCCCAGAAGCCAAAGGCTTTGGTGTGGGGATTATCCACCCGAAAGATGGTTACCCCTTGGTCGATCCAGTATTCGATAACGCTTTTTAACTCCTCCCAGAGGGCCTGCCAGTTTTCCGTCTCAAAGTCGAGAGGGTAGATATCTTGGTACTTCTTGGGCGGGTTTTCCGCATATTGAATGGTGCCGTCGGGCCGCTTTTTAAACCATTCCGGGTGCTCTTTCACATAGGGGTGATCTGGCGAACACTGGAAGGCGATATCGAGGGCGATGTCGATGTTGAATTTTTTGGCCTCCGCCACCAAGCGATG
The DNA here is from genome assembly GCF_054061455.1 of Thermostichus sp. OS-CIW-20. NCBI lineage: Bacteria > Bacillati > Cyanobacteriota > Cyanophyceae > Thermostichales > Thermostichaceae > Thermostichus > Thermostichus sp. OS-CIW-20. The sequence goes on along the minus strand of NZ_JBSSEF010000042.1, from coordinate 18,037 downwards.
AAAATCCTCCAGGGATCCCAGTTGGGGATGGATGGCCTTGTGCCCGCCTTCTGGCCCGCCGATGGCCCAGGGGGAGCCCACGTCATCCGGCTCCGCCGTCATGGCGTTGTTTTTGCCCTTGCGGAAGGTGCGCCCGATGGGGTGGATGGGGGGCAGGTAAAGCACATCAAAGCCCATCTCGGCAATCTGCGGCAGGCGGGCGATCACATCCTGGAAGGTGCCGTGGGTGTGCTCGTCAGGGCCACAGGAGCGGGGAAACAGCTCGTACCAGGTGCTGAAGCGGGCCTTCTCCGGATCCACCCAGACCCGTCGCTCCGGGTAGGCGGTGACGAAGCGGCGCTCGCCGTAGAGCTGCATCAGGGATCCCAGCGTCGGGGAAAGGGCGATCTCGATAGCTGGATCCCCGCCTTGGCGGAGCATTTGGGCGTAGTTGCGCAACTTCGCCGCCAGATCCCCGCTTTGAGCCTGGGCGGCCCGCTCCACGAGCTCCGCCCCGATCAACAGCTCCACCGCCACATCCTGCTCGGCAGCCACCCGCTTGTGCAGATCCTGCTGCCAGGTTTTGAAGGGATCCACCCAGGCCAGAATCCGGTAGAAAGCTTGGCCGATTTGCGTGACCTGGAACTGGGCCCGCCAGCGGTCGTTGCCGAGGGGCTCCATGAAGATCTCCTCCCAGTCGGTTGCCCCGGCCTGGCGGAAACTGAGCACCGCCGAGAGTTGGTCGTGGCCATCGGCGAAGATGTCCGCCTCCACCACCACGTACTCCCCCACCGTCCGCTTGATGGCGTAGCGCCCGCCGTCGATTTCCGGCGTCACCGCCTCGATGATGGCGCGTTGCCGACCTTCCGTTGGCCACATCATGATCCCTCAGCTTGCCTTTGCCTGCTCACAGGCTTGCCAGCCTGCCCTTTCAGAATGCCCAACCGACTTTACGTTAGCCCGCCGTTACCGATACATCTTCGATGCGCAGGGCGGGAAAAGCGGTGGTGCCGTTGAAAACGGTTACCTCTTGTGAGATGGCGGAGATATTGCGCAAACAATCGTAGAGGTTGCCGGCAATGGTGGTCTCCAGGATGGGGCGTTTTTCGCCGCCTTTAACCAAAAAGCCCCCCTTCACCACCCCGGAAAAATCGCCAGTGATGGGGTTGCTGCTGCCGGAAAGCCGGGTGACGATAATGCCCCGCTCCATCGCATACAGCTCAGACAAAGGGGTTGTCCCCGGGGCCACGCTCAAACAGGCCGGCCCCACGCCCGGCAAGCTGCCCGCCCCCCCTGTGGCATGGCCGTTGGACGGGATCCCGGCAGCCCGGCCTTCGTAGCTGTTGTACATGAAGTTGCAGAGGATCCCTTCATGGATCAGGGGGGTAATTTGGCGGGGGATCCCCTCGCGGTCGAAGGGCTCGATGGGGTAGCCAGGCAAGCCCAGCCCCTCGGAAACCAACGTCAACAGGGGGCTGGCGATCAGGGATCCCATCTTCTGCGCCAGCGGGCTTTTGCCTTTGCGCACCGCGTCCGCCCCCAGCACAAAGAGGAGATCCCCCAGAAACTCTTCCACCACATCCGGCGGCAGGACGATGGGGCCGCGGAAGCTCTCTCCCTCGGTAGCTCCCAAGGCCCCCACACATTTCTGGACAAAGCGTTCAAAAGCCCGCTCCAGCGCCGGCACCAGATCCGCCCGCTTCTGGACGCTGTCGCCGTCGTAGGCAAAGCTGCCCACCTCGTCCCCATCGATGGCCATGCCGAACAGGGATCCGCCCGCCTCGACGCTGTGGTAGTTGGCGCGGATGCCGGTGGAAGAAGCAATGGCCACGGTATCCTCTTCTACGCTGAACGAGCCGCTGTCGATGGTGATGCGCGGGTCTTGGGAGCGCACCCACTCCACCAGTTGGGATCCCAGTTGCGTCAGCTCGGCGGCATCCAGTTCCAGCAGGCCCGGGTCGAGGGCAAAAGGCACCTGGGGCAGGGGCTGGGGATCTGGCAGGCCGTTGAGGGGATCCGCCGGCGAAGCCTTGGCCATGGCCACCGCCTCAGCAGCCGTCTCCGCCAGATCCTCAGGGCGGTTGGAGGTGGCAAAGCCCAGCCTGCCGCCGCAGAAAACCCGGATGCCGAACAGGGTCTCGCTGCTGCTGCGGGCCAGGTTGAGGTCATTTTTCTCAAAGGTGACTTCCGTCTCGCGGCCTGAGTTGGCGAACACCTCTGCTTGGTCAGCTCCGGCAGCCAAAGCCTTTTGCACACCCTGTTCGCAGAGATCCAGCAGGTTTTCAGGAGAAATGACGGAGCCGGCCATAGAAAACTTGAGATCCGCAAGAGAACAGTTCTATTATCGACCCTAGCAGCAAGGCCTGCCCCAGGAACGGGGCCCAGAAGAGCGCGCCTGTTTCAAGCGGTTCCCTCAGGCGCCGGGATCCGTTTGCCGGCGGTTTTCCGGATCCCTATCGGATCAGGGCTGCTCCAGGGGCTGATCTGAAAAAAGCAGGGGGGCAATGTTGGCTGCCTGGTTGAGCGGGATCTCGTCGTGGATGGCGTACTGATAGAACTGATCCAGCCGCTGACACAAACCTTCTGGGGTCAAAGCCTGCACGTTGGAGCTGATGATGTAGCTCTGGGCAGGAGAGGCCCGAAAGGCCTGAAAGGCTTTGCGACAAAAGGCCTGCTTGGCCTCAGGATCCGCCTGGCGCCACTCCGGCCCCGTCAGTTTGCCGGATAGTGCCGGCTGGGTGGCCGCCCAAGCGCTGGACGCGACCAGGGGCAGTCCTGTTGCCAAGATCAGGCCAGCCAGGATCAGAAACAGAAGGCCTCCCTTTAAAAATATCTGACGAGAAAAGAACTGAAGCCGTTGCCAGTGTTGCCCCATGGTTGGATAGGCTAAAGGTATCCCTTCGATCATACCGATCGCAGGAGAATCCAAAGCGGACGGCTTCTGCTCGTTTTGCCTGCTCCCCAGGGTTCTTGTAACCGTCAAAAAAGCTTGGCCGATCTCAAAACAATTGCCAGCACCCGTCCGTCCCGTGGCTCGCAGCAAACCCCGCCAAAAACAGCGTTTTCCCCACCTCCTCGGCTCCAAGTGGACTTCCGTTCAGCCGGTGATGGGTTGGCGACATTTTCAGGTCGCCGCCCGCCAAGAGGGAGAAGGGGGGCTGGTGTTTGCCGAGCTGAGGGCCGTCTGCGATCCCCAGGTGCGCCTCTGGGTCAACGCCGCCACCCTCAAGAACCGGGATCTCTGGCAGCCGGGCTGGGCACCGCTGGAAGACGGGATCCCCTGCGGGCGGCAGGATCCCCTTCTGGACAACCCTCTGCCGGCAGATGATTTCCCCCCGCCTGCAGGGATCCCCGGATCCCTCTAGCGCTGTATCCTTAAGCAAGGGGGAGAAGTCTCGGAGAAAAAAGATGCCCAGGTGCGATGTCTGCGGGAAAGAGCTCAGCTACAGCGATTATCAGTGGGCCAAGCGCTGTACCAATCCCTACGGGAAATCCCACCTCATCTGCTTCGACTGCTACAGTGGCTCTTCTTGTCCCATCTGCTACTCCCCTCTCGAGTCGGCAGAATAGAGAGAGGTCGTTCTCAAAAGCCGCTTGTCCTCTCCCCGTGAGCCAAGCTCTTGGGAGGAAGTGGCAGAGGTCTCGATGGTTTTCCCAAGGGAGCCGGAACAGTGCGCATTGGCCAGGGCTATGACATCCACCGCCTCGTCGAGGGGCGCCCCCTGATCCTAGGTGGGATCCGGATCCCTTACGAAAAAGGGCTGTTGGGCCACAGCGACGCCGACGTGCTCACCCACGCCATCATGGACGCTCTCCTGGGGGCCGCCGCCCTGCGGGACATCGGCTACTACTTTCCCCCCGAAGACGAGCGCTGGAAGGGGGCAGACAGCATTCTCCTCTTGCAGCAGGTGGTGCAACTGGTAGGCCAAGAGGGCTGGCGCATTGCCAATGTCGATAGCGTCGTGGTAGCGGAGCAGCCTAAGCTCAAGCCCCACATCCCCGCCATACAGGCTCGCCTGGCCGAGGCCATGCAACTATCGCCCAAACAAGTAGGCGTGAAGGCCACCACCAACGAAAAACTGGGCCCCGTCGGCCAGGGAGAAGCCATGGCCGCCTTTGCCGTCGTCCTGTTGCTGGAACGCTGAGCCGCCGCTTTCTGGGAAGCACCTGGTCATCGCGCTGCCCAAGCTGCCAAACTGGCAAGCAACCGCTTCAAAAGTTTGCCCCAATTGCCGTGCAACCCCCTGCTGCCTCGATTGGGAGAGGGGCTGGGGGTGAGGGGCGCTGGCGGGCCCTTTCAAACTTGCTCGGATACTCAGCCAAGGAAATGGCAGGCCAAAACACCACCTCAACAGAGCAGCTCAAGAGAAGCCTTTTTGTTCCCCTATTCCTAGGGATCCTCCTCCTCTGGCTTGGCGCCTGTGCTGCTCCCACCCGCCCGCCCCATCTCATTGCCACCGTTACCTCGGATCCCAAAACCTTCAACACCTATCTGGCCACCGAGAGCTCCAGCCGCGACGCCATCGCCTACCTAGAGGCGGGCCTGGTCACCCTCGATGAAGATACCCTCCTGCCCAAGCCGGAGCTGGCGGAAGGCTGGGAAGTGTCTGAGGACGGCTTGCGCTATGTCTTTACTTTGCGGGAGGGGCTGCGCTGGTCGGACGGGGAGCCCCTGACGGCGGCAGATGTGGACTTTACCTTCAACCGCATCATCTTCGACGAGCGGATCCCGACCTCGGCGCGGGATGTGTTGCGCATCGGCGAGGCGGGGGCGCTGCCCCAGGTGCGGGCCTTGGACGAGCGGCGGGTTGAGTTTGTCCTGCCGGAGCCCTTCGCCCCCTTCCTGTTGCAGGCCGGATCCCCTCTCTTGCCCAAGCACATTCTGGAGCCCACCGTGGAGCAGGTGGACGGCCAGGGCAACCCCCTCTTTTTGCAGACCTGGGGAGTTGACACGCCGGTGCAGGAATTGGTGGGGGCCGGCCCCTACGTCTTGCAGGAATATACCCCCGGCCAGCGGCTGGTGTACCGCCCCAACCCCTACTACTGGAAAGGGGAAGGGATCCCGCGCATCGAGCGGGTCATCCTGCGCATCGTGGACTCGGAAGATACGGCCCTGTTGCAGTTTCGCTCCGGCGAGACCGACGTGTTTTCGGTGCGGGGCAGAGACTTTCAGCTCCTGAAGCGGGAAGAAAAGCGGGATCAGTTCACGATTTACAATCTCGGCCCCACCCTCAACAACAATTTCTTTGCCTTCAACCTCAGCCGGGCCCGCAACCCCCAAACCGGACGGCCCTTTGTGGATCCCGTCAAAAGCCGCTGGTTCAACGATTTGAACTTCCGCCGGGCGGTGGCCCACGCCCTAAACCGCCAGTTTTACGTCGAGAGCGTCCTGCAGGGGTTGGGCGAGATCCAGCACTCGGTCTTCTCCCCCGCCAGCCCCTTCTACCTCAGCCCAGCAGAGGGCCTGCCCACCTACGACTACGATCCCGAGAAGGCGCGGCAACTGCTCTTGGCTGCCGGCTATACCTACGACGCCGAAGGCCACCTGCGGGATCCCGACGGCAACCGCGTCCGCTTCAGCCTGATCACCAACGCCGGCAACAACCAGCGGGAGGCCACCGGCGCCTTGATCAAGGCCGACCTGGCGCGGATCGGCATCACCGTGGACTTCACCCCCATCGCCTTCAACACGGTGGTGCAGCGCACCGACAGCCGCGACTGGGAAACCTTGTTGCTGGGCTTTGGCGGCGGCGGCACCGAGCCCAACAACGGCTCCAACATCTGGCGCAGCGATGGCCGCCTGCACCTGTTTAACCTGGGGGATCTGCCCGGCAACCCCGCCGAAGGGGTGGAGGTGAGCGATTGGGAGCGGGAGATCGACCGCATTTTTATCGCAGGGGTGCGGGAGCTGGACTTTGAAAAGCGCAAGGCCCTCTACGACCGCTTTCAAGTGATCATCCAGGAACAACTGCCCCAGATCGGCACCTTCAATCCCCTGGTGCTCTCGGCCCTGCGCAACCGCCTGCAAGGGGTGGATCCCCGCCCCATCCTCGGCCCTCTCTGGAACCTGGATCAGCTCTCCATCCAGGACGTGCTGCAGGAGCGGTAGCCTACCTCACCGTCAGCTCCACCTCCCCCGTGCTTCTAAGGACGTTGATCCCCACCCCTCCTGCCTGGAGATACAGGCCGATGTCCAGGGATCCCCGCCCCACCTGAATGTTCTCAAGAGTTACATGAGGCAGCCATAGGGGCAGGGTGGGCTGAGTCAGGTGCACCCGCTGGGCCAGCCCGTCGATCTCCAGCCCCAGGCAGGCCTGCAGCAGCAAGAACACGCTGGCTGCCGCCCAAGACTGGGGCAGACAGGCCACGGGGTAAAGGGTGGGGCCCTCCCGCTGGCGCCGGCGAAAGCCACAGAACAGCTCCGGCAGCCGCCGCAGCTCCAGAAACTGGCTGGCATCGAACAAGGCCGTCAACACCTGGGCCGCTTCCGCCTTGTAGCCATAGCGGGAGAGCCCGGCTGCAATGAGGGCGTTGTCGTGGGGCCAGATGGAGCCGTTGTGGTAAGACATGGGGTTGTAGCGCCCTTCCCCTTCCGCCAGCGTGCGGATCCCCCAGCCGCTAAAAAAAGCCGGCTCCACAAGTTGGCGGGCAATGCGCTCGGCATGCTGCGGGTGGGCGATCCCGGAAAACAGGCAGTGGCCCATGTTGGAGCTGCGCACGCGGCAGGGCTGCTTGCGCCCGTCCAGAGCCAGGACATACCCCCCCAGCTCCTCGCACCAAAACTGCTCCCAAAACCGCTGCTGCAGCTTTTCTGCTTGCTGTCGCAGCTGGGCTGCCTGCGCCTGCCGCCCCAACAGCTCCGCCATCTCCGCCGCCAACCGCTTGGCCTCGTAGGCGTAGCCCTGCACCTCGCACAGGGCAATGGGCGGCTCCGCCAGGGATCCGTCGGCATGGAAGATGGCGTCTTCCGAATCTTTCCAGCCTTGGTTGCGCAGGCCCCGCCGCGCCTTGCCGGCATACTCCAAAAAGCCGTCGCCGTCGGGATCCCCGTAGGTGTCCATCCAGCTCAGGGCTGCCTCGATATTCGGCCACAACTGCCGCAACAGCTCGAGATCGCCGCTTCGGCGCACATAGCGCCCCGCCAGCACCACAAACAAAGGGGTGGCGTCGATGCTGCCGAAATAATTGCCAAAGGGGATCTCGCGGGTCTTGGCCATCTCGCTGTAGCGCTGCTCGTGCAGGATCTTGCCCGGCTCGGCATCGCGGCTGGGATCCACCTCCTGGGCCTGGTGGGCCGCCAGGTACAGCAGCACCCCCCGTGCCAAATCGGGAAACCACCAGAGGGTGGCCAAGGCGGTGATCAGCGCGTCGCGGCCAAAGACTGTGGCAAACCAAGGTACCCCGGCGTGGGGATAGAGCCCATAGGGAGTGCGGGCCAGCATCATCACCAGGTCGTCCCGCGAGGCGTTGAGCCACTCGTTAAACTGGGCGTTGCCAGTGTCGATGCGGTGGGCCAGAGCTCTTAGCGCCGCCCGATGCTCCCGCTCCGCCTGCAGGGCCTCCTGGTAGCTCAAGAGCGGGATCTCCTCGCCGCCATAGCTGCAGACTACCCGCACCTCCAAATCCCGCTCCTCCTGGGGCGCCAGCGGCACCCACCACTGCGCCAGCTTTTCCGAGACCACCTCCGGCGCAGGAGAAAACAAGATCCGGGTTTGCCGCTCCACCCCGTCCAGGCCGCGGTAGCGCAAAGTTACCCCTTCTGAGCTCACCTGGGGTGGCAGCACTTGTCCCCGCTGCGAGCGCCGGATGCCGCGAATCTCAAACATATCGGCAAAATCGGCCTCAAAGCGCAGGGTCAGCGGCACCCGAAACGGCTCCGAGCCGTAGTTGTGGATGCGAATCCGCTCGTAGGCCACGTTGTTCCACAAAAAAGTAGTCCGCAGAACATGCAGGGTATCTTGACCGATAAACTGCCCCTTCGAGGTGGTGAACTCGGGGTTGGTCAGATCCACCGCCAGAATATCCTTGTCTTCTCGCACCTCCGAGCTAAGCAACAAAAACTGCTTCCCCTGCAAATCCAAGACCAGCCGCGACAAAAAGCGGGTATCATCCCGAAACAGGCCGTGATCCCGGATGCCGAGGGGGCGCATGTTGCCCAGCCGGTCAAAGATGGCAAAGCAGTTGTCCTGCTTGAGGACGTGGGGACGCGCCTCCACCAGCGAAGCGCTGGCGCGGATGTAGTACTGATCCTGAATCTGAATAATGTCTTCGGCCATCTCGGTCTTCCCAATATCTGGCCCAAATAAGGCGAAAAAGCGGTTCCCAAACAGCACCAGCTTCCACTGGGCAGGGTTGGCATCTGTTAAGCCACCTTTTTCGAGATCTCCTGCCGCTCGTTCACCAGTTGCCGGTAGAGGGCCTCATATTCCGACACCATCCTCTCGACGCTAAACCGCTCCTCAAACACCTGCCGCACCCCGGCTCGGTCAAGGGATCCCACCTTTTCGATTGCCTCTACGGCCTCTTCCACCGAATCGACAATAAAGCCGGAGCGGCTGTCCGCCATCACCTCAGGCACCGAGCCAAAGCGGGTGGCGATCACCGGCGTGCCGCAGGCCATCGCTTCGATCATCACCAGCCCAAAAGGCTCCGGCCAGCGGATGGGAAACAGCACCGCATAGGCCTTGCCCAAGAACTCGCTTTTCTCCTGTTCGGTGATTTCCCCCACGATCTCCACATTGGGGTGGCGGCTGGCCAAAGGCTTAATTTCCAACTCGTAGTACTGGCGATCCACCGCGTCGATCTTGATAGCAGCTTTCAGCGGCATCCCTGCCCGCGCGGCAATTGCAATGGCCGTGTCCAGCCCTTTTTCCGGCGAAACCCGACCCAGAAAGGCCAGGTAATCCCCCTTTTCTGGATAGAAACGGTGGAGATCCAGGGGCAAACCATGGTAGACCGTCCCCACCCAGCGCGCCTGGGGCAGGGGCCGCCGCTGGGCATTGGAGATGGAGACCACCGGAATGTCCTGAAACTCAGTGTAGAGAGGCTGCAGCTCCGGGATGTCCAGTCGCCCGTGTAGGGTGGCCAAAAAAGAGACCTGAGGATGGCGGCGGGCCAGGGCGTAGGGATAGTAGTCGATGTGGCCGTGGATGATGTCGAACTCGTCGGCCATCTGAAAGGCCTTCTCCACCATCAGGATGTGGGGCGCCACCGTGTCGATGGCCGTGGGATCCAAGCGCAGAGCCCGCTCCCGAAAGGGGATCAGGCGGGCTTGGGTTTGGGAGTCGCCGCTGGCAAATAGAGTCACCTCGTGCCCGCGCCGCACCAGCTCTTCGGTTAGCCAAGAGACCACCCGCTCCGTGCCGCCGTAGAGCTTGGGGGGCACGCTCTCGTGCAACGGGGCAATCTGAGCAATGCGCATCGTTATCCTCCGAACTAAAAACTTGACAGCCGTTCGGGGCTGTTGGCTGCGCCGAGCTGAAAGGCGCTTTCCGGGCGCTGATCCCGGCAGCACAGTTGTTTGACAGTCGGTCGCAGATTTTCTTGCTGCTAACAACCCCTTGGCTAAAGCCGGATGATAAAAAAAGAGGGAGCCAGCTAGATCCAGCCTATGGGCTAGCTGGCTGGCTTTGTTGCGTTGGCTGGTGAGAAAATAGCCCATCCCCCAAGCCTAGCCGATTTCCAGCACGAATACAATCGCCTCATGGGCCGGCTATTTCTGCCGCGGCAAACAGAGGCAGAGTACCAAGCCCAAATTTTGGGTCGGCCTGCCTAAGGGATCCCACCATGCCCTACATGGTTATCTACGACGGCCTCTGCAACCTCTGTGCCACCGGCGTTCAGCTCTTGGAGCAACTGGATCGCGGACGGCAGTTTTGCTATGCCCCCATGCAAGATGCTTCTACCCTGGCCCAATGGGGGATCCCACCGGAGCAGGTGGAGCTGGGGATGATTCTCATCGATCTGGAGCACCCAGAGCGCCGCTGGCAGGGATCCGCTGCCATTGAACAAATTGCCGCCCTTTTGCCGGGTGGGGAGCTGTGGCTGGCTCTGTACCGCAACTTTCCTGGCTTGAAGCTTCTAGGGGATCGAGGCTACGAACAGATCCGGGATCACCGCTACGAGTGGTTTGGCCGCCGTAACACCCCATACCTATCTGTCTACCCTGCTTGTGTTTCCTGCCGGGATCCCTTGGCTGACAACCCATAATACTACTTGGTAATGCTTGCCCTTATCCAGCTACCTGAACTGAAGGAGGCCGATAGGAGAGGGGCTGTACTTAAGGGATCCCTTGACGAGGGATACATTACTCCTGAGTGTTTAATAATTTTTAACTCACCTCATTGGTAAACAGGATGTGTTTGTGTGTCAGGAACACCTTTTCGGCCCTGAGAAAGCTGGCCTAGGATGGAAATGTTATGACGTTGTCAAAGACCCTGTTTTCGGCTGGGTGGTCACTTGGTAAAAGGCTGCCGACAGCTAGAAAACAACGCAAAGAGCAAATCTTTTTGCAAAAGGTCTGCTAAAGCGCGTCATCAACCATTGGAAATTTCCTTGATGCTTTATAACGTTAGGAGGTGTCATCATGAAGAGAATAACAACTATAGCTTTGCATTCCGTGTTTCTCGTAGCTCTTGTTTTCAGCACGGGGCATACCCTTGCACAGCAAGAAACACAAGAAAAGCAGCAGACCGAAAAGAAGCAAGTGCCCACTGAAGTACCACGTCCGTTGCCAGATATGACAAGAAAGAAATTGCCAGTTGTTAATGACTCAGGAGAACGATATATTCTCTTCATGTACCGGGAAGGAAGCATCTCGTCTGCGGACATCAAACACATCGTTGAGGCCACTAACCTGACAATCAAGACCAAGAGCTCACCGCGAAGGCTTATGCCGGGTGCTTCAAACATAAGCTTTTTAGAGCAACTAACACTAGCAGAATTTGGGGCCATGCTTTTTTCGGACGATACCACTAGGGGAGGAGATGTGGCCAACCCGCGAATGGCCAAGTCCCCGACACTGAGCGAGCTTTTTCGCAAGCATGGTCCTGTGCTGTTTTTTAACGCCAAACAAACAAGCGAAGGCGGGCCGGGGCCATGTCCGAGGCCCATCAGTCCGTCGTGTGTAGATCTCGTTAGACCTCCGCTTCTGCCTTTTTGCATGTGCTTGCTTGATTTAGATATCCCGCGTCTCGGTGAAAGCAGTCGGATGTCGAGTCCAGATACCTCACAGCGGTTGATCGTGATAACCTTCAACCAGACGCCTGAAACCCTGAGTGAATTCAAGGGACTCTTCTGTACCTTGTATCATGGCGATTGCGGTGGCCCCATAGGTAAGCCTACGCCGCTGCCCGAGCCGGTTACCGTACGAACATATGCGCCGCTGAAATGGAATGGGCCAATTGAAGACGAGAGGGCTTTGCGACAAGCATTGGACACTAGAGCGATCGACACGCCGATAAAGTTGGGCGATCAACCGGCCCAAACGATTACCTGTATGCGTCGTGATGCGCAAGGAAACTGTAATTGGTGGCGCATATGCGGCAGTCTCGGCCCCAACGGGGCTTATCGCTGCTACGACATAATGGACCTTGGGCCAGGCATAGGCTGGCAGGTAGCCTGGTAATAAAAATGATAGACAGCAAAGTAAATTACCAAGACAGAAAGGAAGGGATAAGAGATGATTAGTACAATGTCAAAGATCTGCAAATCTGTTTCAGTCGTTCTGTGTGCGGTGGCATCGTTGTTTACCCATGGCGCACACGCACAGTCAAACTCTAATCCGGCCACTTCCTTCCACCAATTAGTGATGCCAGAGAAACCCTTGATTGTAACAACTGCCCCATATCGTGCAAAACTCAAACGTTAGGGGGTGTAATCATGAAGAGAATAACAACTATAGCTTTGCATTCCGTGTTTCTCGTAGCTCTTGTTTTCAGCACGGGGTATACCCTTGCACAGAAAGAAACACAAGAAAAGCAGCAGACCGAGAAGAAGCAAGTGCTCGCTCAATCAATACCACGTCCGTTGCCAAGTGATGTACAGAAAGAAACACAAGAAAAGCAGCAGACCGAAAAGAAGCAAGTGCCCGTTCAATCAGTACCACGTCCGTTGCCAGACATGACAAGGCGGGTGCAAGAAGCCAACAAGGCTTTCCGCGATGCAGTTGCTTCTGAAATGCAAGCGGCTGCACGTCAAGCGGGCGTGAAGATCCGCACAGACAACTTCGTTGCCATTCCATTTGATGACTCGGGCACGGTTGTGGTGAACGCAATGATCGAAGGCGCTGATAGGTTGAGCATCGAAGAGCTTGCTAAGGGCGCCGATGTTCTCTTCGTCTATTCTGGTGCAAAATTGGGCTCTGCTGATCGGCGTGGCGTGCCGTATATATTAGTAGACCATGGTTTCTACGTTGTGCGGGTGTCACAAAATCCTGCCAGTGGGCAGTGGATCGCCCAATTCAAGAACTTGCAAGGCAGGGTTGTCTTGGAAACCGAAGCAATCGTAGAAAAACCAGACTCAAACGCTGCCAAGATGCAACCAATGTGCACGCTTGGACCAAAAGGCGAACTGATTCTCTTTGACGAGCACGACCGGTTCAAAAATATTACACTATCGGTCAGTTCGAAAAGGTTTCCTCCGGGTGGAGGGGCGGGGGGGGTTATTCTTGTTCGCTCAAGGACACTACGCGAGGCAGCATGGCAGGTTGTTAAAGAGGTCGCGAAAGAGCCCGTCTCTATAGAACAGGTGGTTCCTGTAAGTTTAGGACCGGTCCCCCTGCCTGATGCTATTACTGTCCTCTTTAACTGCGGAACCGAAAACAAGCCAGATTGGTGCGAATGTACTTTAGTAGAGCGAGGATCAGATTACGCAATCTGGAGTTGCATTGGCCAAAAGAGTAAGAAGTGGTATGTGTTTTATGTTCTCCGCGAATAGATGGAGGTATAACCATGCCAAACGGAACAAGCACTGCAGTGACCGAAGCAACCCGCCTCAAGGATGTCTTCAATGCCCTCCTTGCGGCAACACTTACTGACGTCTAACAAAAATAGGAGGTATTACCATCCTAGCCACCTCTCTGAAGCCCAAACGCAAGCTCTTAATCTGGGATATTGTCTCTGGCTGGTCAGATAACGGTCAGAACAAGGGGCAATTGATGCCTGCCTTGAACCGCATCGGCACCATCAGAGAAGATGAAGCAGTGATTTGTGTCTTGAAAGACTTTAACCCTACCCTGAGAAATCCAGAACGCTCGGATAATTATCCCGTCATTCGCTACCTGAAAACTTTAGCTAGGCAGAGCCGCAGCAGCCGCAAATCCATTATTCTCATGGGGCCAGAAGCAGTTGTACCCTCAGACCTGAGATCCGAGCCTGCCAAGGGCTGACGCGGCAGCGCATTGAACGCATCCTGGCCCGCGCCTTAGCCGCCAAGGGCAAGGTCAACGAGGGCGATATCGATCTGGTTCTGGAGGAAAAAAAGAAATACATTCGCCAGACGGAAATCCTGGAATTTTACAGCCCTTCGGAAACCTTGCAAAATGTCGGCGGCCTGGAAAACCTCAAGGCCTGGATTAGAGAACGCCGCAACAGTTTTAGCGCTCAGGCCCGCGACTATGGCTTGCCCAGTCCCAAAGGGATTTTGCTGGCCGGGATCCAAGGCACTGGCAAATCCCTCTGCGCCAAAACCATAGCCCGCGAGTGGCGCATGCCTCTGCTTAGGTTGGATGTGGGGCGGCTGTTCGGTGGGATCGTTGGCGAAAGCGAAAGCCGCGTGCGGCAGATGATCCAAATTGCCGAGGCGATGGCCCCCTGTGTCTTGTGGATTGACGAATTGGATAAAGCCTTTGGCGGCATCAACAGCGAGTTTTCTGGGGATTCAGGCACCAGCAAACGGGTCTTTGGCAGCCTCATTACCTGGATGCAGGAAAAGACCAAACCCGTTTTCATTGTGGCCACTGCCAACAACGTCCGCATCTTGCCGGCTGAGTTGCTGCGCAAAGGTCGGTTTGACGAGATTTTCTTTGTCAATTTGCCAAACCAACGAGAGCGGGAGGAGATCTTTCAAGTCCACATCCAGCGACTGCGGCCCAACCGCGTGCGTGATTTCTCCTACACCGAGCTGGCCGTGGCAACGGAAGACTTTAGCGGGGCAGAAATTGAACAGGCTATCTATGACGCCATGCACACGGCCTTTAACTAAGATCCACCCCGCGAGTTTACCCAAGAGGATATCCTCAAGGCCATTCGCCAAACCGTCCCTCTGGCCGCCATTGCCCGCGACCAAATTCAAGACTTGAAGGCATGGGCTGCTGAGTCGGGAGCTCGAACCGCTTCCCAAGATCAACGGTTGGTTCAAGAGCTGCAAACCCTGGCTCAAAAGAGAGGGCTAGGCCCCATTGAAGTCGATAGCCCCTCTTCCGCTCTGAAAGACCTATAGCAACTTGGCAGTGACCTGCTCATCCCGGCGCAGTCGAGGGGGAAGTGGCTGGGCTCAGGCTAGACTGGTAGGTACAACCGGCAAGATGAGGATCCATGGCAGCAAAAGCGGGGGCAAGACCATCTCCGGCGGGGGGAGAGGAGCAGAACTGGCCTGCCGGCTTTTGGAACAGCCAGGAAGGGCCCAAAGAGGCCTGCGGGGTGTTTGGCATTCTGGCTCCCGGCGAGGAGGTGGCCAAGCTGACCTATTTTGGGCTGTTTGCCCTGCAGCATCGAGGCCAGGAATCGGCGGGCATCGCCACCTTTGAGGGGGCCTTTTGCCGAGTGCACAAGGCGATGGGGTTGGTTTCCCAAGTTTTTGACCCGGTAAATCTGGGCCAACTGAGCGGCGACTTGGCGGTGGGCCACACCCGCTACTCCACCACCGGCTCCAGCCGCGCCGCCAACGCTCAGCCGATCATTGTGGAAACCCGCCTGGGGCCGCTGGCTTTGGCCCACAATGGCAATTTGGTCAACGCCGAAGAGCTGCGGCAAGAGCTGGAAGCTGCCGACCGCCACCTCACCGGCAGCACCGACTCGGAGTGTATTGCCCACGCCATTGCCCGGGCGGTCAATCAGGGCCAAGGCTGGGTGGAAGCCACCTGTCAGGCTCTGCGCCGCTGCCGCGGGGCCTTTAGCCTGATCATCGGCACGCCAGAAGGGCTGATCGGGGCACGGGATCCCTATGGGGTGCGCCCTCTCGTGTTGGGGCTTTTGAGCAGCAACCCCGCTAAGCAGGAGCTGCTGCAGCCGCAGATGCTGGGGATCCTCTGCAGCGACGGCAAGCCCAACCACCCCGAAGCCCAGCCGCTGCACTACGTGTTGGCTTCGGAAACCTGTGCGTTGGATATCATCGGGGCGGAGTATCTGCGCCAGGTGGAGCCGGGAGAGCTGGTGTGGATCAGCCGGCAAGGGTTGCAATCGGTGCGCTGGGCCGAGGCCACCCCCAAGCTCTGCATCTTCGAGATGATCTACTTTGCCCGCCCCGACAGTTGCATGGACGGGGAGAGCCTCTACTCCTACCGGGTGCGGCTGGGGGAACAACTGGCCAAGGAAGCGCCGGCAGAGGCCGACTGGGTGATCTCGGTGCCCGATTCTGGCACGCCGGCAGCCATCGGCTATGCCCGCCAGGCAGGGATCCCCTACACGGAGGGGCTGATCAAAAACCGCTATGTGGGCCGCACCTTCATTCAGCCTACCCAGTCGATGCGGGAGCGGGGCATTCGCATGAAGCTCAACCCCCTGGAAGACGTGCTGCGGGGGCAGCGGATTGTGATCGTGGACGACTCGATTGTGCGGGGCACCACCAGCCAAAAGATCGTCAAGGCCCTGCGCCAGGCGGGGGCCACCCAAGTCCACATGCGCATCTCCAGCCCTCCGGTTACCCATCCCTGCTTCTACGGCATCGACACCGACAGCCAAGATCAGCTTATTGCCGCCAAGTACTCGGTGGCAGAAATTGCCGAGAAAATCGGGGTAGACTCTTTGGCCTACTTGAGCTGGGAAGGCATGCTGGCCGCTACGGGCCGGGATCCCAATTCCTTCTGCTCCGCTTGCTTTACCGGCCACTACCCCATCCCCATCCCGGAGGGGCTGAAGCGCTTCAAGCTGGCTTTGGAAACGGCAGCCAGCCGCAAAGACCGCTAGGAGCCTGGGGGGAGAGGAGGGTTCGCCGCAGTTTGCATTTGAATGCCTGCAATCGCCATGACTTTACGCCTGCGCCAGCTAGGGGATCCCATCCTGACTCAAGTGGCTGAGCCGGTCGCCGAGTTTGGGACGCCGGCTTTGCAAAACCTAATTGAAGAGATGCTCGCCACTTTGAAAGAGGCCCAAGGGGTGGGCTTGGCGGCCCCTCAGGTGGGATTCCCCCTCCAGGTCATCATCGTAGCCTCCCGTCCCAACCCTCGCTATCCTGATGCACCCCAGATGGAGCCGCTGGTCATGGTTAACCCCCGCCCCCTAGCTTGCAGCGAGGAGCAGGTGCTGGGGTGGGAAGGGTGCTTGAGCGTGCCCAACTGCCGCGGCCTGGTGGCCCGTTCCCGCGAGGTGGAGGTGGAGTACCACACCCCTGAGGGATCCCGGCAGCGGGTGGTCTGGCGGGATTTTCCGGCGCGCATCTTCCAGCACGAATACGATCACCTCAGGGGCCGATTGTTCCTAGATCGGCAGCCGCAGCAACTGCTCTCTGAGGCCGACTACCAAGCCCAGATTTTGGCCCAGCCCCCTGCCTGAGGATCCCAACATGCCCTACCTGGTCATCTACGACGGCCTGTGCAACCTCTGCGCCAGTGGAGTCCAGCTCTTGGAGCGCCTGGATCGCGGCCAGCAGTTTCGCTACGCCCCCATGCAGGATGGAGCTACCCTGGCCCAGTGGGGGATCCCGCCAGAGCAGATGGAATTGGGGATGATCCTGATCGACCTGGAGCAGCCGCAGCGCCGCTGGCAGGGCTCCGCCGCCGTCGAACAAATTGCCGCCCTCTTGCCCAGCGGATCCCTGTGGCTGGCCCTCTACCACAACCTTCCCGGCCTCAAGCTTTTGGGAGACTGGAGCTATGCCCAGATCCGGGATCACCGCTACGAGTGGTTTGGCCGCCGTGACACCCTTTATCTACCGGCTGTCTGTGAGCGCTGCCGGGATCCCTTGGCAGAAAAGGACTGAAGCTCTTTTTCTGTAAACTGCAATACTTATCTGCCTGGCCCAAGGGATCCCTTTGCCAAGTTTGAATTCCTATCCTCAAAGCTGGCACGTTTGAAAGGTTGAAGTTGAACATATTAGCATATCGAAATATTAGTATATCGAAGAATACCTTCCCGGTGAGAACTCCCCAAGTCTGACCTTGTCTTTATCCAGGGCCAAAGTAAAAATAGAAACGAAGTTAGCCGACAGGGAGTGGGCTGTGGCTACAACTGGATATGGAAAGACTAAAGCTGAAGGAGTTGCCGGCAGTTCAGGAGCCGTTCAGCTAGTCCTTAGGAGTGGCCATCCTTATGGGGGAAACGGGACTGTTGGAAGCTTTGGTGAAAAAAGCAGAAAGATTCTTCTACAGACAACGCAGCAGCATCTGGATTGGCAGGTGCAGTTTGCAGTTTGGAAGACCTTACTAAGCTCTGGCATACCTCAACTGGTGCAAGTAGCAAAAACCTATCAAGTTCCCCTGCGTCCGGTTGGAGACATCCGAGAACGATATAGAGCCGGCGAGCGGGACTTTCGCTGGGCAGATCTGAGGAGGGCCAACCTCAGCGGGCTAAACCTAAGGGGGGTGGACTTAAGCGGGGCCAGCTTGAGTCGAGCGAGACTGGGCCAGGTCAATCTAAGCCACGCCAGCCTGGTTGGAGCCAACCTCAGTCAGGCAGACCTCAGTGGTGCAGACTTGAGGGGAGCCGACTTAAGCGGAGCCAACTTGATGGGGGCCAATCTCATTGGGGCCAACCTGCGGGGAGCCAATCTAGCAGACGCCAACTTGAAGTGGGTCGTCATTTCCCGCGAAACGCAAATTGACCGCAAGTGGCAACTGATCTGGGAAATTGTCAACGGCCACGCCCAGGGGAAAAATCTAGCTCAGGCAGACTTGAGCGGGGCG
>NZ_JBSSEF010000041.1:0-23843 GCF_054061455.1 Thermostichus sp. OS-CIW-20 | reverse complement strand
GTTTTACATACCTAGCCATACCAAGCAGCCATACTGAACATACTGGGCATTATTTTCAGTATAGTCCAGCATATCATTGACTAGAGTCATGCTCTTTGCCCTGGAAGCGGGACAGTTTAGCTTCTTGCCCAACGTGCCCCTGCCCTACCGCGAGATGACCGGCCTGAGCAAAGGAGCCAGTGCCGTGGCTTTGGAAGCGCTGCAGCAGCTTCGGTTGGATCAGCGCCCGGAAGAAAATCTGCCCCAGCCGGACAGCTACTTCTGGCGTACCAGCACCGAGTTGCCCTTGTACAAACTCTCGCCCCTGGAGTGGGCAATCTTGGAGCAGGTTTCGCCCGCTCGCAACCTGGTTGAGTTGGCCCAAGCCCTAAAGGCAGATCTCTTAGAAGTCCGCTATGCCTGCGCCCGCCTGGCCAAGCTGGGGTTGCTCAGCCCCTGCGACAGCTCGGCCGCTTCACCCCAGCCTGCGCTTGCGGCGGCTTCTAAGCTTCTCCCCAACCTTCGGGAAGAGAAGGAGCCGGTCAAGCCTTCCTTGGTCAGCCGCCTATCTACTCTCCTCAAAACCATGCGCGAAAAATAAGCCGGTAGAGTAAAATTCTATTGCATGCTCCTACGCCGGCTTTACGAAGTTAATTTAGGTAAAGATGAACTGGATGGCTGTAACAGATCTGGAACAAAGCAACACAAAAGTAATAGGAATTGATGCCAAAATCTTACGCAGCTCAACGCTTAGACTTTATCTCTCCAAAAAGATCGTTCATCAGTAGAATTGCTGCCAGGTTGAGTACTTGAGCGAAGATGGTTTTGCCGTCGCTACACGGTTGTTGACAGGGAATCAGGGAATGAGAATGGTGGTGTCCGTGAGGATCCCTGAAAGCGCCAATATTCAACTTAATGGAGGCTAAAGAATTGCCATGGCTATCGTTGGAGACCTCCAAGAATTTTCCCTTCCCGATCTGTTGCAGCTCATCGAAAAAGGCAGCAAAACAGGTCAACTTTCCGTCTGGGCCCCAAACGGCATCTACAAAATCTGGTTTTACCAAGGTCGGGTGATTGCAGCTCTGCCCCCCGAAGAGGAACATCGCTTGGAGGGTTTGCTGGCCCGCTCCGGCCTGGTTAGCGAGCGGGTGGTGGAAAAGCTGGCCTCTTTCTGTGACCCGGAAGAGCCGCTGGGCCGGTGTCTGCAGCGGCAGGGGTTAATTTCGCCTGTGGCTTTGGCCAAGCTCTTTCGCCACCAACTGCAGGTAGGTCTCTACAGCTTGTTTACCCTGGAAGCGGGCCAGTTCAGCTTCTTGCCTAGTGTGCGCCTGCCCTATCGCGAGATGACCGGCCTGAGCAAGGGTGCCAGTGCCGTGGTTTTGGAAGCGCTGCAGCAGCTCAAGCTGGACCAGCGTCCTGAAGAAAGTCTGCCGCAGCCGGACAGCTACTTCTGGCGCACCAGCAGCGAGCTGCCCTTGTACAGGCTTTCGCCTTTGGAGTGGGGAGTCTTGGAGGGAGTTTCCCCCTCTCGCAACCTGGCTGAGTTGGCCCGGGCGTTGGGGGCAGATCTTCTGGAAGTGCGCTATGCCTGCGCCCGCCTGGCCAAGCTGGGGCTCATCAGCCCCTGTGATGGCCCAACGGCCATTGTTCCCTCTTTGCTGGTTTCGGACAAGTTGACGGCGGTGGCAGAAAGCTTGGAAGCTGCGAAGGAAAAGCCGAGCACCAAACTACCCTCTTTCTCACAGGGAAGCGACCGGGTTAAGCCCTCCCTCGTCTCGCGGCTGGCTACTTTGCTGAGGGGGGTTCGGGATAAGTGAGAGATTTTTGAGCGAGGAGATCTTCTGGCAGATCTTTGCAGTACTATTTCTACAGCAGATAGAAGTATCAGCAAATAGATACGAGAAAAAATGACAAAAAGTCTTGAAAGCAGGGAGAGAAAGGATGGCCAATTTATCCTCTTTGCAAGCAATTCTCCAGAATTACGTTTCCAGCACGCCGGAAGTTCAAGGAGCAGCAGTGGTCACGCCAGATGGCTTGCCTCTGGCCTCTGCATTGCCGGCAGGCATGGACGAAGAAAGGGCATCGGCCATGTCGGCGGCTATGCTTTCTCTGGGGGAACGAATTGGGAAAGAGCTGAGCCGCGGAGCCATAGAGAGAATTTTTGTGCAGGGAGAAAAAGGGTACGGCGTTTTAACCAGTTGCGGACCTGACGCCGTTTTGCTGACGCTAGCCAGCCATGAAGTTAAGCAAGGCTTGCTCTTTTTGGAAATGAAGCGAGTGGCCGCAAGCATTGCAGAAGCGATGAAGTAGGCAAGCTAAGCAGGGAAGCTGGGTTTTGATTTTCGCTTGATTTTGAGGGAACTATGACTATCAAACCTTTGGAGCTGCTGCAAGTCTTGATCTCGCGCACCGAATTTACAGACGAAGACAGGAAGATTTTGCAGCAAAGTGCCGACTGGGGCAGCAGCATCGCCACAGAAATGTCGGATGCCTTTTACGGCTATTTGGATCGCGATGCTGAGATGGCAGCTGTTATTGCTAAGCACAACCGGCAACGGCTGGGCCAGACTTTTACGGACTGGTTTAAGGAAATGTTTACAGGCATGGACAACTGGGGCCCCCAGTACGCCGAGCGCCGCTGGAAAATTGGCCTAGTTCATGTGCGCGTTGGCATTGGCCCTCAACACGTGGTGCCGGCCATGGCCACGGTTGTGCAGGAGGTGAGCCGCCGGCTGGTCAAAGAGGGCAAGCCCGAGCAACTGCGGATGAGCCTGAGCAAGGTCTGCATGATCGATCTCTCCTTTATCGAGCAAGCCTATCTGGAGGTGGCTTACAACGCTGTGCAGCAGGAAACGGGCATGAGCGAGGCGTTGTTTAAGCGTCTTATTGCCACCGGCGCCAGCAACTTAATTCGGCAAGGGCTCTAGGGGCAGATTTAGGCTAGGGGTTTAGGGCAGGGGCTGACTATGGACAACATTCTCCGCATCGTCGTAACCGGGCCGGTGGGGGCTGGAAAGTCCACTTTTATCCGCACCATTAGTGAGATCGAAGTGGTCGATACAGATCGCAAGGCCACCGATGAGGTGGCAGAGCTGAAGCAGAGCACAACGGTCAGCATGGACTTTGGCCGCCTGAGGATCGGAGAAGAGGAAGAAGAGATGTGGCTGCATCTCTACGGCACCCCCGGCCAGGCCCGCTTCAGCTTTATGTGGGATATTTTGATCCGGCGCGCCCATGGGTACATCCTTTTGGTGCCCGCCCACCTGCCCGGTCAGTTTCGCAACGCTCAGGCTATTCAAGCTTTCATGAAGGCGAGGACAGATGTTCCCTCGGTTATTGGGATCACCCATGTCGATCACCCCAATGCCTGGGATCCAGAAGACATTTTGCTGATCTTGAACAACCAATCGATTCCCCACACGACCCTAAATGCCCAAGAGCCGGCCTCTGTGGCCAATACTCTGCTCCTATTGGTTGAGCAACTGATGCCCCAGGTGGTTGTCTGAGAGGGGGTAGCTGAGACGGCTCGACCTGCTCCGATTTCTCTTAGATGCTGACTCCGCAGCAGAAGATGCTAAGAAATGTTAAGCTAAGGAGGACTGGGATCAGGTAAGCTTCATGGAGTCTCTTTACGCTGGCGGCGAGTTTTCCCGTAGCTTTGTCAACCCCCCTATCTACTCGGCCATTGCCCTGCTCAGCTTCTTCGCGGTTATTTTCGGCATCATCTTTAAAGACAAGTTGGAGTACCAGGTAGCTCTTTGGCAGCAGAACCGAGAGAGCCAGGGGCAGATTCGCTACCGCACGCCGGGGGTGATCCTCACCTATACTCTCTGCTGTGTGTTTACCTTCGGCTTTGTGGCTGCCTGTTTGAACGTGTTTGGCCTATCTTTGGGCTTGGCTGCTCTGGTGGGCGGGATCCTTGTCTTCAGCACAGCAGGATTGATCTGGTGGCGGCTGGGATCCCTGATGGAGCTGTTGGCGGTGGGGGGATCCCAAGCGGTTGACATCGACTCCTACGGGGCAGGAGCTGTTTTAGATCCTGAGGCAGCGACGCCCACGGAAGGAAAATAGGGTACTGATGCAGAACTTTTGGCAGGCCGTCGCTCAGCACCTTTCTGAAATCACAGGGGATCCCTTGCGTCCTCTACACTACCGTCCTGTGGGCGGGGGCAGCATCAACGCTGCCTACCGGCTCTCCTGTGCGCTCCAAGCTTTTTCTGCCCAGGAAACTAGGGACTACTTTGTTAAAGTGGCACGGGGAGGAGAGGGAGCGCTGGAGATGTTTGCGGCGGAAGCGGCAGGCCTGCAAACTTTGGCGGCAGCCAAGGCTGTGCGGGTGCCGCAGCCGATGGCCTGGGGATCCGTCGGTGGGCAAGCCTACCTGGTGTTGGAATATCTGGAGCTGACCTCGCCCCGCCCCCAAACGGGGAGTCTGCTGGGATCCCAGTTGGCCCAGTTACACCGCACGCTCTCCCCCAACGGCCACTACGGCTGGGATCGCAACAACACCATCGGCTCGACGCCGCAGATCAACAGTTGGCGACAGAACTGGCTGGACTTCTACCGGGAACAGCGACTGCTCTACCAGGTCAAGCTGGCTTGTCAGCGGGGTTACCGCGGCGCGTGGGTGGCGCAAGCCGAGCGGGTAATGGCGGAGCTAGAGACTTTCTTTCTGGACTACCGACCCGTCCCGTCTCTGCTGCACGGGGATCTCTGGGGCGGCAACTACGGCGCCTTGCCCGACGGCTCGCCGGTGATTTTTGACCCAGCCACCTACTACGGGGATCGGGAGACGGATTTGGCGATGACCGAGCTTTTTGGCGGCTTCCCGGCAGAGTTCTACCGGGCTTATCAAGAGGCCTATCCCCTGGACGAGGGGTATTGCCAGCGCAAGCCCCTCTACCAGCTCTACCACTGGCTCAACCATCTCAACTTGTTTGGAGAGGGCTACCTGGGCTCAGTGCAGCGGGCCTTGCAGCAATGCTTAAGCTTTCTTGGATGAATCTCCCGCCCCCAAGGATGATTGCGCCCAGTTACTGGTTCCTTAGTGGCTCTTTGCTGGCGCAGCCTCTCCTGCCATGACCACAGCTCCCATATCTCCCAGCAAACGGGACTGGTTGCACAATACCCCCAACAGGTTCAGCCGGTTGGCCCGCAGCCTGGGATCCGGATCCATGACCAAAACCGCCTCGAAAAAACGATCCACTGCGGGGGCTGCTGCCTGCAGGCCCTCCACCAGTGGGGTAAAGTCTCCTTGGAGGGCTGGCTCCACCCCCAGGCGGTAAACCCTCTGGCAAGCCTCGTACAGCTCCCGTTCTGCCGCCTCCTGCAACAGGTCGGCATCCACAGCCGCTGCCGGATCCAGCACGGCGCTGTCCAAGTCTCCCTGGGCGGCCAGGCGGGCACAGCGATTGAGGGTGGGGTAGAGATCCGCCAATTCCCCGGTGGCCCGCAGGTGTTGCAGGTACTCAGCCCGCAGCAGGGTGAGGGGCAGGTTGGCTAAGGCTCGCCGAGGAAGGTCGGACTTTGCTGGCTCCCCCTCTTGCAGCGCTTCTGGATCCCCAACCACTGCCCTGACCAGGTCGTAATCAATCCGCTTTTCCTCCTGCAGAAGGATTTGCAGCCGCTGCAGCAAAAACTCCTGCAAAGCCTTCAAGGTCTTCTCGTCGCCTGCCGCGTAGTCCTGCACCACCCTCTGCAACAGGGAGTTGAAGTCAAAGGTCCAGCCGGCATCCCAGGCAATCAACACCAGGCTGTTGGCGGCCCGCCGCAGGGCAAAGCGATCCGAAGAACCAGTAGGGATCTGCCCCAAGCGAAACATGCCCACCAGGGTATCGAGGCGATCCGCCCAGCCCACCACCCGTCCGGTTAAAGAGGCGGGCAAGGCCTCCCCTGCCCCCAGGGGCCAGTAGTGTTGTTCGATCCCCTCCGCCACCGCCTCCGGTTCCCCATCCTGCCGGGCGTACTCGGCGCCCATGATCCCCTGCAGCTCGGGAAACTCGTACACCATCTGGGTCACCAGATCCGCTTTGCACAGGTAAGCGGTGCGATCCACCAGCGCCTGCTCCTGCGGATCCAACTTCAAGGCAGCGGCGATGAGACGGCTAATTTGGCGGATGCGCTCCACCTTGTCGCGCATGGATCCCAGCCCTTCGGCAAAGGTAACTGCCTGCAGGCGTTCCACCCGCTGGGCCAACGGGATCCGCCGATCCTCCTCGTAGAAAAAGCGAGCATCGGCCAGGCGTGCCCGCACCACCCGGCTGTTGCCTGCTGCAATCCGCTCTGCTTGCCGGGGGTCGCCGTTGGAGATGGTGATGAAGTAGGGCAGCAGTTTCTGGGGATCCCGGCCATCCCGCACTGGGAAGTAGCGCTGGTGGGTGATCATCACCGTCTCGATCACCGCAGGGGGCAAGCGCAAAAACTCCGGCTCAAAGCGCCCCAAAACCGCCGTCGGCCACTCCACCAACTGCACCACCTCCAGCAGCAGAGAGGAAGGGATCTGCGCTTGCCCGTTCACCTGCCTGGCCAGCTTGGCCACCTCCGCCTGGATGTGCGCTGCCCGCGCCGCCGGATCGGGGCTGACCCCGGCCGCTTGCATTTGCTGAACATAGCTCTCGGCCCGCTCCAGGACAACCTGCTGGGATCCCAAAACGCGGTGCCCCCGGCTCACCCGCCCCGCCACCAGGCCCGGCAAAGGATTTCCCTCGGAGGTAGGCCAGAGCAAAGGCAACACCTGATCCTCCCAAAGGGAAACCAGCCAGCGGATGGGACGGGGAAACTTCAGGTCTCCATAGCCCCAGCGCATCAGCCGTTCGCCGCTCAAGCTGGTGATCCAGGTGGGCGCCAATTCCTGGAGCACCGCCGCCGTCGGTCGGCCCCGCACCCGCTGCACGGCAAAGACAAAGGATCCCTTGCCCACTTGCCGGATTTCCAGGCTGCCGGGATCCACCCCTTGTTTTTGGGCAAATTTTTCCCCGGCGGGGGTGAGCCGGCCATCTTGGTAGGCCACCTGCACTGGCGGCCCCTTCACCTCCAAAGTGCGATCCGGCTGCTGGGTGGGCAACCCCTGCAACAGAACCGCCAGGCGGCGCGGCGTACCGAAAAGCTGCATCTGCTCCGCTTGCAAATGGGCCTCCGCCAAAGAGGCCGGGATCCCGGTTCGCCACTGCTCCAGAGCCGAATCCACAAAACTGGCTGGGAGCTCTTCACAGCCGACTTCCAGCAAATAGGCAACCATACTGATACATTTACGCTGAACACTGCTGAACATCACTGTTCAACTATGCAGCGATAGCATTCTGTTTGTTTCCATTCGCGTTAGCGGGACGGAGTCCAAACAGAATGGCGGTATCCCGCAAAGCTTTGAGTAGAATACCCAAAGCGCAGTTTCCGTGTCGTCTTACTACCAATTTTCTGCTTTGCTTTGGCTACCATGTTGGCAGACTCGAAAGTAAACAGAAAGATCAACTGGTAGTAATCCGTACTGAACATATTATACATCATTTTCAGTATAGTTGAGCTTATTATTGACTAGAGTCATGCTCCTGTGCTCCGTAGGGTACCATCCCCACTTCCTCAATCAACATAGTCTATGGCTCTGGGCCTCCCTTCTGGCTCACGACTGCTCCGAACCTGGGGTATCCCAGTTTACCAGGGGAGCCGGGGCGTCGTTGAGACAAGAGCTCCAGTCCGCCAGACAACACCCCAATGCCATCCCTGTCAAGTGGGCTCTGCGGCCGCCAGAACCCCATCTCCTTGGCGCAAGGGATGAGCTGAATCCCGCGGCAAATGCGCCACGATGATGGGAAGGCTGGGTCGGTTGCGGGCGATGGTCTCCGGCTCTCGGCCCAGGCGCGACCGGTTGCCGGTTTCACTGGGAACCAATACCAACACATCTCCTGGCTGCAGCGCTTTGAAGGCTTCCGCCACCACCCCCCCCTGCACCCGCTGAACCGGCAAGTGGGCATAGCTTTCTGCCGGCAAGGCTGGGGAGCTTTTCCGCCCAGGTCGGGTTTGCACCAGCAGGATCTGCAAACCTGCTTTCAATTCGCCGGCCAGCGTTTGCGCCAGCCCAATGGTCTGCTGCAGGGATCCGGGAGAGACCTCCAGCTCCGGTGCAACCAAGAGGATGCGGCGGGCCGTCTCGATGGGTACTGGAAACCGCGTAATCAAGACTGGGATCCCCACCTGCCGCACCACCGCGTCGATGATGCTGCCGAAAAAGTTCTCCGCATAGGTGGAGTAGCCCTTCCAGCCCAGGATCACCAAGGTTGCCTGCCGTTCCGCCGCCGAGCGAATGATCCCTTTCTCCACCGAGTCATCCACCCGGCGAATGGCTTCCACTCGGGCCACGGCGCTGTGGGCCAGAGCTTCTGCGAAAGTCAGCAACTGCTCCTGCCGGGCCAAAGCTGCCGGCGAGATCCCGGCACGGTCAGACAAAACATGCAGCGGCAGCAGCGTTCCCCCATCTTTTTTGGCCAAAATCAAAGCCAACTGTAACAGGTTCCTCTCAGTATCCGGGTTGGCCACCGGCACCAAGACGCGAGCTCCCCAATCCGGCTTGGGCAATTCGGTGGACTCTGCCGCCACTTCGGTGGGCTGCATTTGCTCTCCCCAGCGGGCCACAATCCAAGGCGAGGCAACACAGGTCACCAGGATCATGGCAATGGTGCCGTTCACCGTCAGCTCATCCACCAACTCCACCTGAAAGGCCACCGTGATCGCCGCCAGGGTAGCCGCCGCCTGCGCTACCGACAAACCGAACATGATCATCGTGCTGGCAAAGCGCCAGCCAAACAGTTGGGCCGGGATCCAAGCGGCCAGAAACTTGCTCACCACCTCCGTTGCAATCATCACTCCGCCCACCAGCAGCGTGCGCGGCTCCCCCAAGAGAATGCCGGGATTGATCAGCATCCCCACCGAGATCAAGAAAAAAGGCACAAACAGGGTGTTGCCGATAAACTGGATCCGGTTCATCAGGGGGCTGAGCTGGGGGATGATGGGGGTAATGGCCGTCCCGGCCAAAAAGGCGCCCACCACCGGCTCAATGCCGATCAACCCCGCTCCGTAGGCCACCACGAACAAGGTGGCAATCACAAAGGTAAACTCTGCCCCCTCGTCGTGGCCAAAGCGCCGGAAAAACCAACCGCCCAGCTTGGGCACCCCCCAGAGGGTGGCCAAGGTGTAGAGGGCAATCGAGGGGATCAACGTCAGCCAAAATTGCGGCGTCAGCTCCCCTTGGTGGGCGCGCACCACCACCGCCAGCACCAACAACGCCAAGACATTGGTAATTAGCGTCGCCCCCAAGGTGGCCGTCACCGTCTGCAAGCGCATCAGGCCCAACTTGGAGACGATCGGCAGGGCGATGAGGGTATGGGAGGCAAAACACGAGGCCACCAGCACCGCCGCCAAAAAGCCATACCCCAAAGCCAGCATGGCCGCCGTGCCGATCACCATTGGCAACAGAAAGGTGAGCGCCCCAAAGAGGGTGGCCTTCCCGGCATTGAGCTTCAAATCTTCCAGACTGGTCTCCAGCCCCGCCATGAACATGAGAAACAGCAGCCCCACGGTGCCCAGCAGGATGATGGTCTCGTCCCGCTGCAGGATGCCCAAGCCGTAGGGCCCCACCACCAAGCCGGCCAAGATCAGGCCGATGATCCCCGGCAGGCGCAGCCGCTCAAACAGCAGCGGCGCCACCAGCATGATCGTCAGGATGATCAGGAACACCAGCACCGGGTTTTTCACCGGGCCGAGCGTGGCCAGAGGGATCCCTGAGATTTGCAGCCAGCTAGCTCGCATAAATACCCGACAGACACCAACGCAGAGACTCGGCAAAGCGCCCGCCTGAGTCTATCAGATTCATCCAGATCCAGATAGCTCCCCATCGCTCGCAGCCTTCGTCCAGTCTTCAATCTCCGACAGGACGTTTAACAAGCATTCAAAATACATCAAAAACACGCTGGGAATGAAGACAGCCTGTCGGTGGCGCCCGCAAAGAGGCGAGAGAAACTTTCGAGAGACACCCATTAAAATCGGAGGGTACATGCTCTTGGGCCGCTTATGAACCAGCTTGCTCCTGGAAAAGTGATCGGTCAGCGCTATCAACTGGTTCAGAGCATTGCGGCAGGGGGCATGGGGCAGGTGTTCAAGGCTGTGGATACCCGCCTGTTCAATCGCCCGGTGGCGGTGAAGCTGTTGCACCAGAACTTGGCAGGCGATGAAAACACCCGTCGTCACTTGCTCAAGCGCTTTCAGCAGGAAATTCGCATCAGCACGCTGCTGGGAGAGCACCCGGCCATTGTCAAGGTGCTGGATTACGGCCTGGAGAACAACCAACCCTATCTGGTGATGGAATACCTGACGGGGCGCAGCTTGGGAGAACTGCTGCTCAAGCAGCCGCTGCTGCCGCCGCAACAGGTGGTGAAGATCGCCCGCCAGGTGTGTGCTGGCCTCTACTACGCCCACAACTTGGAGACCGAGCAAGATGGTCACCTCATCAAGGGGGTGATCCATCGCGACATCAAGCCCAGCAATCTCTTTGTCTTGAAAGATGAGACCCTGGGGGAGACGGTCAAGATCCTGGATTTCGGCATTGCCAAGCTGCTCAGCGATGTTTCCCTGGCCCTCGGCACCCAAACCACCGGCTTTTTGGGCACAGTGCGCTACGCCTCTCCCGAACAGGTGCGCGGCGAGGAACTGGATCCCCGCTCCGATATCTACTCGTTCGGCGTGGTGCTCTACCGCATGCTGACCGGTCAACACCCCCTAAAACCGAAGACCGATTCTTTTCCCGGTTGGTACGAGGCCCACAATTACCAGCAGCCCCAACCCTTCAATCGCGCAAATTTGCCCTATGAGATTCCGCTGGAGCTGGAACAGGTGGTGCTCTCCTGTCTGGCCAAAGATCCCGACCGGCGGCCCCAAGATATGAAGGTTCTCAGCGCCCAATTGGAGGGATCCCTGCAATCTGACAGCAGCGCCGGCTCTGCCCTCACCCCCCCTCCAACAACCTCGCCCTTTTCCGAGCGCACCCTGGCAGCCCTCGATGGTCAGGAAGGCGCCCATCGGCTCAGCGCCCAGCCGGAGCCCAAAGGTAGGCCGCTCCCCCTCTGGGGAGGGATAGCCCTTTTGGCCGCCATTGCCGGGAGCACTTTTTGGGGCCTGCGTCTGCTCTTGGATCCGGGCACAGGCATGGAGAGACCGCCTGCCGTTCCGCTGCCCCCTGCCACCGATGGGCAGCAAGCCATCCCGGAGCCGCTGCTGGACTGGCTGCTGCGGGATCCAGCGGGTGAGCCAGCGTTTGAAGATGATCCGGATCCGGCTCGGGACAACCCTCAAGACCCTCCTCAACCCGAACCCACGCCCACACCGGCAACCGCCCCAGCACCCCCGCCCACTTCGCCGCCCCCCCCACCCACCCCTGTCCCCGCTGCGCCCCCGCCCCGACCGGTTGCAGTGCCCACACCCGCTGCTCCACCTTCTCCAGCTCGTGTCCCAGCCAAGCCTCTCCCCCCACAGCCCATCAACCAACCCTTGTTTCCCCCCATCAATCGGGCCGCTCCTCCTGCTGCCTCCCCCACCCCTGCCCAAAACCCCACGCCCAGTTTCCTGGAACGCCTGCGCGAAGAGCGGGAACGCTTGGGGAAGGACTAGGCCGAAAAAAAAGGGATCCCTGAGGATCCCCTAGCAAAGAGCTGGGCAAGGCTAGTCCTCGATGGGATCCCCCGTCAGAGGATCCCAGAAGAGAGTCAGTCAGGCAGCAGCCAGCCGGGCATTGGCGGCATCCCAGTTCACTAGGTGCTCCAGGTAGGCGCTGATGAAGTCGGGCCGCCGGTTTTGGTAGTCCAGGTAGTAGGCGTGCTCCCAGACATCCAAAGTGAGCAGGGGCACTTGGCCGTGCACCAGCGGGTTTTCGGCGTTGGGGGTTTTGGTAACCTTGAGGGTGCCGTTGTCCAGCACCAGCCAGGCCCAGCCGCTGCCAAACTGGGTGGCCGCCGCCGTTTTGAAGGCCTCGACAAACTTGTCGTAGCCGCCAAAATCGGCGTTGATCTTGTCGGCGATGGGCCCCGTCGGCGCGCCGCCCCCACCTGGCTTCATGGATTCCCAGAAAAAGGTGTGGTTCCAGACCTGGGCGGCATTGTTGAAGATGCCCACTTTGTCGGGATCCCCAAACGTGGTCTTGATAATTTCTTCTAGCGACTTATTGGCCAGCTCGGTGCCTTCGATCAGCTTGTTTAGGTTGGCCACGTAGGCGGCGTGGTGCTTGCCGTGGTGGTAGGAGAAGGTTTCCGCCGACATATAGGGCTTGAGGGCGTCGGCAGGGTAGGGCAGAGCCGGGAGTTCAAAAGCCATAATCGTCTGTCCTCTGTGTCTTGTGCAAAGAATGCAAGAAAGAACGCGGTGAAGGGTCAGGATAACCAGAAAAAGGCGTTACCTTTCTTTGCAGTTTTAGTGTAACTCAGAATCACTACGCTTTGGGATCCCTTGGACATTTCGATTCCCGCTGGGACAGGGCTCGACCCCAGAGAGGTGGAACCGCGGCTGTCTCAGCCCAATGGCTGACAACCACTCGTTGGCCAGCGGTCGGAAAAGCGAGATCGTCCCGGCTGGAAAGCGCTAACGGGATCCCTCCCGCAGCAGCTCGATCAGCAGGGGAGCGACATCCCTGAGCAGGGGGATCAAAACAGCCGTGATGGCGGCGATGGTCACTACATTGCGGGTGAAGTTGAGGGTATCGCGGCTGAGCTGGAAAAACCGCTCGTCCCAGCGTTTGACCTCGGCCTCCAGACGTTCTTCGGCGCCAGCAATGCGTTCCTCGGCTTTGGCAATGCGTTCCTCGGCTCTGGCAATGCGCTCCTCGGTGCCGGCAATGGTTTGCATCAGCTCTTGGTTTTGCCGGGCCAGTTGGGCGATGGCCTGAGCGTTGGCCTCGACAGTGCGCTCGATGCGCGCCAGCCGCTCCTCGCTGTAGGTCATGGTCGGGGAGGGGGAAATTGATGCGGGCTGGGGAAGTCCTGAGGTGGGATCCCTTGCAGGGCCTCGCTCATGAAGCGCTTCCAGGTGGGGGCGACAAAGGCGCCTCCTGCCGTGCCCGGCAACATAGGGGAGTTGTTGTCGTTGCCGATCCAAATGGCGGTGGACAGTTGCGGCACATAGCCGATGAACCAGGCGTCGCGAAAATCGGAAGTGGTGCCGGTTTTGCCGGCCACCGGGCGCCCATCGTCCAGACGGGCCGCCGTCCCCGTGCCCTGGGTCACCACCCCCTTGAGGATCTGGTTGAGGGTGGCCACCGCCCAGGGATCCAAAACCCGCTGCGGCTGGGGCTTGGCCTCGAAGAGAATCTGACCGTTGCGATCCACCACCTGAGCCAAGAGAGTTGGCTCCACCCGGTAGCCGCCATTGGCAAACACCGCATAGCTGGCGGCCATTTCCAGGGGGCTGACGCTGGCCGAGCCCAGGGCCGTGGCCAAGTTGGGAAACATCTCGGCACTGATGCCCGTGGCCTGGGCTGCCGCAATGACGTTGCGGATCCCGACTTCATCTGCCAGCTTGACGGTGGGCACGTTGCGGGAGAGCTCCAAGGCGCGGGCAAAGGTGAGGGGGCCGTAGAAGGTGTTGTCGTAGTTTTTCGGGCTGTAGGGAGGCGAGCCAGGATAGGTGATGGGAGTGTCGTAGAGGATGCTGTTGGGCCCGTAGCGGCCGGTAGCCAGAGCCGCGTAGTACACATAGGGCTTAAAGGTGGATCCCGTTTGGCGAAAGGCTTGGGTGGCGCGGTTAAATTGGCCCCGTTGGGCGTTGATGCCGCCCACCAGGGCCTTGACATAGCCGGTGCGGGGATCCACCGCCGCCAGGGCCATCTGGTCGGCCCGGCGAGCAGCTCCGATGCGGGGCCCATCTTCGTTGACAATGCGCTCTGCCAGGCGTTGCAGCCGCAGGTCGATGGTGGCCTGCACCCGCAGCCCCCCCTGGAGGATGGCCTGCTCGCCAAAGCGGCGCCGCAGCTCCGCCTCGATGGCGTCGGTAACCGCCGGGGCGTTGCTCTGGAAGGAGGTGATGCGGCCCAAGGTCAATTCTTGCTCCCGTGCCGCCTGGGCCTCTTCCGGGGTAACCCAGTTCAGCTCCACCAGGCGATCCAGCACCAGCCGCTGCCGTCGCTTGGCCCCTTCCAGGTTGCGAAAGGGGCTGAGGATTTCCGGGGCCGGCAGGATCCCGGCCAACATCGCTGCTTCCGCCAAGTTCAGTTCCGCCGCATCCTTGTTGAAGTAGCTGCGGGCCGCCGCCTGGATGCCGTAGAGGTTGTGCCCCCAGTACACCTGGTTGAGGTACATCTCCAGGATCTCGTCTTTGGTAAAGACTTGCTCCAGCCGCACCGCCAGCACAATCTCGGCCACCTTGCGGCTGAGGGTGCGCTCCGGCCTCAAAAACAGGTTCTTCACCAGTTGCATCGTCAGGGTGGAGCCGCCTCCTGCCGAGCCCAACCCCCCTTCAACACTGCCCAGCAGCGCCCGGCCCAAACTGACCGGGTTGATGCCGGGGTGG
The DNA here is from genome assembly GCF_054061455.1 of Thermostichus sp. OS-CIW-20. Lineage (NCBI taxonomy): Bacteria > Bacillati > Cyanobacteriota > Cyanophyceae > Thermostichales > Thermostichaceae > Thermostichus > Thermostichus sp. OS-CIW-20. The sequence goes on along the minus strand of NZ_JBSSEF010000041.1, from coordinate 9,326 downwards.
GTGTAGAAGTGGCTGTCTTCAATGGCCAGCAGGGCTTTTTTCATCTCCGGCGAGACCTCTTCCAGCGAGATCACTTCCCGGTTGGCTTCCCCGTGCAAGCTGGCAATCGGCTCGCCGCGAATATCGACAATGTGGGTGGTGGCCACCGGCACGTAGTCCCGCAATTGATGCACATCGGGCAGGTTGCGGAAGCTGATGGCCAACCCCATCAAGCCGGCAGCCGTCGCTGTAGATCCCAAGAGCAGGGATCCCAGCAACAGGTTGCCCACCGTGGCGGCGGCCTGAGCTCTCCAGGAGGGGCGAGCGGGTCGGGCGGCGTCGGCATACTCGTCATACCCCGGAAAGGGGCGGCTGTAAGGATGCTGCGAAGCCGAATTCCTAGCCCAGCGGGCCGATGGTCTGCGACCGTAGGTCACCTCAAAAACCCCGTCACTTCAGCGTTGCGGAGCGACCGCAAGTCTGACCCATTATAGGGCGGCGCTTCTTAGGCCGGCAGGGGATCCTTTCCCTCTCTGAGTGGGCCAAATCCGGGTGAGCGTGGGGGGTTTCCGAGTGCTTTGTCTGCTGGCTGCTGGGATCCCCAGTTCCCTACCAGCCCGGATCTCGACATGCTGTTTCGCAGGGCAGGCGGCTGCCTCGCCGCTATCTCGCCCCAGAAGGGCGGCAAGATTGTTATCGACGTGCGAAAAACTCAGTTAGAACTGCTTAGCAAACTTTTCTGCAAAAGGGATCCCTGTCCCACCGCGTTGAGATCTTGCGCCTGGAAGCGCTATCTCGATATCCAGGACTCTTGTCATTGGCAGTGTTGGCAGGGCCAGAAGATCCAGGGCAGCGTCTTGCCAGGTGGCTAGAGCAATAGCCGAGATACGAAACTGCGGCAAGAAGAGGAAGTATCTGGGGTGTTTCCACATCCCTTCCCGCAAGCGGGCCATAGGTCTGGGAGTTGGGGTTACGGCGTCCCCTGCGATGCAAACCGCATGCTCTGGGCAGCTCGGCAAGTGGGAGCCATCCCACAAGCTGAGAAAGACCCCCCTGGCAGAGCGCTGCGCGGAAGCAAGCTATAGCCGTGGGGAGAACATCAAGGAAGACCTGTCTGAGACCTTCCGCTGCAAGGGAGATGTCTGCGCCGGCAGCGCTCTGGATCCCGGAAGGAAGCTGTAGGCTGGATTAGGTTCTCGATGCAACGGGCCGAGTTCGACCAACCTTGACTGCTACTGATTGGGGATCCCGGCGCAACTTGCCTGAGCAAATCGGCTCGATGCAGGGGCCACGGGTTTTGATCTGTGGCTACCACGGCTACGGCAATGCCGGCGACGAGGCGTTGTTGCTGGCCCTACTGCGGCAACTCCAGCAGTTGTCCGGCCCTGTACAGCCGGTGGTGCTCTCTCCTCGCCCCGCGGAAACGGCTGCCACCTATGGGGTACTGGCCTGCCCGCGCTTCGATGGCTGGGCTTTGCGGCGCTATCTGAGGCAGTCTCAAGCTTTTATCTGGGGTGGGGGCAGCCTGCTGCAGGATCGCACCAGTTGGCGCAGCCCCCTCTACTACCTGGGACTGATGCTCTGGGCCCAGCGGCGGGGGCTGAAAACCTTGGCCTGGGCCCAGGGGATCGGGCCGTTGCAGCGGGGCTGGATCCGCGAGCTGGCCCGCCGCGCTCTAGCAGGTTGTACAGCCATCAGCGTGCGCGACGCCGTTGCTTCTCAATGGCTGCGAGCCTGGGGGATCCCCCATCAGGTGGCCCCGGATCCGGTTTGGGGCCTGCCCTCCAAAACCCTGCCGGAGTGGGAAAGATGGCCTCAGCCCCGCATTGCCGTGGTCTTGCGGCAGCATCCCCAGCTCACTCCAGCGCGATTGGAGATTTTGGCTGAGGGCCTGAGACGCCTCCAGGCTGCCACCGGAGCTTATCTGCTTTTGCTGCCCTTCCAACTGGCTCCGCCTGGATCCCCCGACCTGGGGCCAGACTACCGCTTGGCGCAACGGCTGCAACAGCGCTTGCCCGGCCACAGCCAGGTGTTGGAAATTCGGGATCCCTATCTTTTAAAGGGGGTCTTTCGGGGGGTGAAATTGGCAATTGTGATGCGCTACCACGGCCTGGTGATGGCGGCAGCCGAGGGCTGTGCCTGCTTTGGCCTCAGCTACGATCCCAAGGTGACAACGCTGCTTGAGGAATTGGGCATGCCCGGCTGGGATCTCGAGGCGATCCCAGAGGATCCGGAAGCTTTGCACCGGGCTTGGTTGGCCTGCTATGCCGATGGGCCGGCCCTCGGCCCTGACCAAGTGGCCGTTTGGGTGGAGCGATCGGCCCAGCACGCCCAGTTGTTGAGGCAGCACCTCCACTGGCAAGCAGCGGGGAGTTGAGAGCTCCTACCCTGTTGACCGAGACAATGGCGGCCTAGGCCCCGCCCTTCAGGGCTTGGAGTGTTCCCCGCTGCCAGTGTGGATTCAGGCAGCCGTCCTTGTCGAGATTCGCTCTACCCTGGGAATAGGGTGCCAAGCCAAATCCCCTCCCATGAGTGCCGAGATTCAACCCTGTACGCGCCAACAGATCCTGATCGGGATGGGCCTGACCAGCCTGATCGCGGCGGTGATCGCCGGCCTCTGGATCTGGCTGGGATCCCTGCGCGTGCCCTTCCGTTGGGATCCGCTGGCCGTTGCCTGGGGAACGGCGCTGGGGCTGGGGGTGGCGCTGCTCAGCTGCGGGGCTTACTGGCTTTGGCCGGCCTATCGCCGGGCGGCTTCCGCCTACTTGCACCTGGTGGCGGATCCCCTGCAGTGGTCAGATATCTTCTGGGTGGGGGTGCTGCCGGGCTGGAGCGAGGAATGGCTGTTTCGCGGCGTGCTGATGGGATCCCTGGTGGCCAGTCCCTTGGGGTGGACGGGCGGGATCCTCTTGAGCGGCCTCTTGTTTGGGGTTTTGCATTGGCTGGGATGGCAGGGTTGGCCCTATGCCGTCTGGGCCAGCGCCGTGGGCGTCCTCCTGGGGCTGGGCGTGTGGCTGTCGGGAAACCTGCTGGTGACCATCGTCGCCCATACTCTGGTTAACTGGATTGGGGTTTGCCTTTGGAAATGTTCCGCCTTGCCAGCCGAATCCTGATCGCGTCAGCGGGCCGTAGGCCTTTCGCGTCAGCGGGCCGTAGGCCTTTCGCGTCAGCGGGCCGTAGGCCTTTCGCGTGAGCGGGCCGTAGGCCTTAGTTGCCGACGTCGCCGCCACCAATTCCCCCTCTCCCTCTGGGGGAGGGGCCGGGGGTGAGGAGAATTATCTCGATGCCAAGCCGAGGGATGTTAAAGCCTTTGAATTGGATTTTGGGATCCTTCCCGGGGCTGCAGGTGGGGCGATCCTTGCTGCTTATTGGCCTGGGGGTGTACGGCTACCTGCTCTGGCTGGGCTGGTTTCAATCGGAGCGGCTGATCTTTTTGCCTCGCCCCGCCAGCTACCAGGATGGGGATGCCATTTTCAAGCTCACCACCGCCGATGGCCTGCAGATTTCGGCGGTGTATCTGCCCAACCCCGAAGCCACCTATACCCTCCTCTACAGCCACGGCAACGCCGAGGACTTGGGAGATATCTTGCCGCGCCTGGCTGGCCTGCAGCAGGGGGGGTTTGCCGTCTTGGCCTACGACTACCGCGGCTACGGCACCAGCGAAGGGATCCCTTCCGAAGCCGGTGCCTACAAGGACATTGAGGCCGCCTACGCCTATCTGGTGGAGCAGGGGATCCCGCCGGAGCGGATTTTGGTTTACGGACGCTCGGTGGGGGGCGGGCCCTCGGTTTACTTGGCAGCCCAAAAGCCGGTGGGGGGTCTGATCCTGGAATCGACCTTTGTAACTGCTTTTCGCGTCTTGACCCGCATCCCGCTGCTGCCTTTTGATCGCTTCGACAACCTCAGCCGCATCGCCCAGATCAACTGCCCACTGCTGATTTTGCACGGCACCCAGGATCGCTTGATCCCCTTCTGGCATGCCGAAGCCCTTTACCAAGCGGCACGGGATCCCAAGCGTTTGGTGCCCATCGAGGGAGCCGATCACAACAATTTGCTACAAGTGGCCGGGGAGCGCTACCTGCCCATCCTGCACCAATTTGTGGCCGAGCTGGTGGATCCCGAGCATCCTTTCTCCAAGCAGCCGGCTAAGTAGCGATAAACACAGTGTTATGATGTCCCTGTTTTGTTAGCTAAGACCCAGAGGGTACTGGTTACAGAAGCAGCAAATCCAGGCGACTCTTTTGCCCTGGGCTTTCCCGCTGCTTTTATTCGCTGTTGGTTGACCGAAGAAGGCGGTTTTCAAGGCCATGCTTCAGGAGATTCTCAGCTTCCAACTGCTGGGCAACCCCCTTTGGAACTACCTGCTGGTATTTTTCATCTTTGTAGTCGGGATCTTCGCCATCCGCACTGTGTTGCGGGGCTTGGTTCTCCGAACCTTGGCAGGTTGGTTCTCTAAACTCAGCGGGATCCCCGGCAATACTCCTATTCAACTAGTAGAGCGCTACCTGATCCCTTTGCTCTACCTGGCTCTGATTTACGTCTGTTTGAGCAGCCTAAATTTGGCCACCGTCCTGCGGCAAACTCTGGACATCCTGGCCACTGTCGTTGGCACCTACTTGGGCATCAATCTCCTCAGCGCCAGTGTAGAGTATGCTCTGCGCATTTACCTGATGCGCAAAAAAGGCGATGCCACCACCGAGCAAAGCTTGCTGTTGCTCTCCCCTCTGATCCGGGTGGTGTTTACCCTTATCGGTATCTTGTTTCTGCTGGAAAATCTGGGTTTTGATGTGGCAGCACTGGTGGCCAGCTTGGGCATTGGCGGTATAGCCATTGCTTTGGCGGCGCAAGGAGTCTTACAGGATCTGTTTGCCTATATCTCTATTTTGATGGATCGGCCTTTCGAGATTGGGGATTTTATAATTTTGGGCGATTTTATGGGATCCGTAGAGTACATCGGCATCAAAACCACGCGCCTACGCAGCTTGGGCGGAGAGCAGATCGTGATGGCCAATACCGATATCACCGGATCCCGAATTCGCAACTACAAACGTATGCAGCGGCGGCGGGTGGTTTTTGGCTTTGGCGTTGTTTACGAAACTCCCCCCGAAAAGCTGCAGGCCATTCCAACCTTGGTGAGACAAATTATCGAAGCCGAGCCCAACGCCCAATTTGACCGCGCCCACTTCGCCGCCTACGGAGATTTCAGCCTCAATTACGAAGTGGTTTACTACGTGCTCAGCCCAGACTACAACCTCTACATGGATGTGCAGGAGCGCATCAACTTGGCTCTGAAGCGAACTTTTCAGGAACAGGGAATCGAATTTGCCTACCCAACGCAGTTGCTCTACCTGAGCTCGAAGCAGCAGGGTGCCCTCACCAACCTCTCTTAGTCCTCTCTTAGTAAAGAAGTGGGATGGGAATGGGGCTGCCGGCGGGTTTTCAGATAGCTCCTTGACCCATCAGTTCTTGCAACAGGTTCTGCGCCGTTCCCATAAAGCGCATCACGTCAGGATGATGGCTCCAGATGGGGTCGCTTTCGGGGAAAACCTCCAGCGAGAACATGCTCTGCACGGCTCGCAGATAAGGCAGCAGGACGGTGTAGCTGGCCGGGGTGAGCTGAAAGCGCAGCGCCTCATCCAAAAGCTCCAGCATCTGCCGCACCAGCTTCCACTCCACCTTCAAAGGAGGGTAGAGCATCACACACAGGGGAAACAGCTCTTGTTGGACAGCCGCCACACTGCCTTCCAGGACGCAGAGGCCCAAGTACACCTGGAACATCTCCACATCGCGGATGCTGGAAATCCGCACCTCCAGATCCGTCAAGGGGCCGCTTTCGCAGCGATAGCCTGGGAAACGCTGCGCCACCTCAGCACAGATGGACTCTGCCACGCTGGTAACCAGAGGCAAGAGCTCTTGCACGGCAGCCAGGGGGGCGGAAAAGGTATCGCCTGCATGGGCGGCGGCACCCTCGTACATCCTCTGGAGGGGCATGTAGAGGTGGTCGTCCATGACCTTCAAGTAGGGGTGGAAGAGGCCGCGCTCTTGAGGGGATAGGGCTTGCAAGACCATTTGCCCCGTGTAGTGGAATTGCATACTTAAAAAGCCCAGCACCCGCGGATCCCGTTCGCTGTAGCGGGCCCTCAGCCGGCCACAGAGCGGCGCGATCTGCACCGAAAAGCGAGCCGGCGAGAGGCCCTCCCCACAACTTTCCGCTGCCGCCTCAAATAAATCCCGAGAATCCTCGGCAATTTGCCAGGGATCGATCAAGTCCGGATCCAGCCGCTGCTTGGGTATTTCAGCAGCCAAGAGCCGCTCTGTCTTGGCCCAGGCCTGGGAGCTGGCAAAGCGCAGGGATCCCTTCACTTTGTCGGCCAGTTGGGCGCCCGGCAGCTCGCCCAAGGCCGCCTGCGCCCGCAGCTTGTCTACATATTTTTGGGCCCACAGGGTGGCCAAGCTGCAAGTTGTAGCTGTTTCTGCACTTCCCATCGATCCCACGGCCTCGCCCGAGAAGCTAGATTCTGTTACCTACAATACCCTTAGCACGTCGCCGTTGCAGCCTGTAAAGAACTTACAGAATATTAATTCCCCCGCAACAATCGTTTACGTCGGGAAAGGGCACTCCCCCTAGCCGGCAAGTTGGCAACACCTTAAAATATCCTAAAATCCGCTCGGAAAAGTGGAGTTTTTGTGGCAGAATAGACTGTAGATCGATCGATGGCAAGGATCCGGATCCCGGCCTCACCGGACTGAACTCTTTACTGAGGAGAAAGAGCGTATGGCTCTCCGACTTGGCGATACAGCTCCCAATTTTACGCAAAAGTCCACCCACGGCGAAATTGACTTCTACTCCTGGGCCGGGGATAGCTGGGTAGTGTTGTTTTCCCACCCTGCCGACTACACGCCGGTCTGCACCACCGAACTGGGCACCGTTGCCAAGCTGATGCCCGAATTTGAAAAGCGGGGGGTGAAGGTGCTGGCCCTCAGCGTGGACGATGTGGACTCCCACCTGGGCTGGGTGAAAGACATCGAGGAAACCCAGAACGCTATCGTGAACTACCCCATCTTGGCAGATGTAGACCGCAAGGTCTCGCAGCTCTACGGCATGTTGGATCAAACCAACCTTAACCAAGAAGGGCTGCCCTTGACGGTGCGCTCGGTTTTCGTTATCGATCCCAACAAGAAAATCCGCCTCATCCTTACGTATCCGGCCAGCACGGGCCGCAACTTCGACGAGCTTTTGCGGGCCATCGACGCTCTGCAGTTGACGGATAAGTACAGCGTCGTCACCCCTGCCGACTGGAAAGATGGCGACGACGTCATTATCCCGCCTTCGCTGCAGGATCCTGAAGTGCTAAAAGAAAAGTTCCCGAAAGGTTACAAGGAGCTCAAGCCCTACCTGCGGCTCACCCCTCAGCCCAATAAGTAAGTCCACCCCCCTTGGCAGGAAGGGATCCCTTCTCCGCCGAAGCCGTGATTCCTTTCTCTGGATCCCCGCCGAGGGGATCCTTGACTTTATGGTTCTTTAAACCCGCCTAAGACGGTTTCGGAGGGCGCTGCGCTGGCCTAGGCGAAACCTTCTCTTCTGGGAGAGAACGATCGCCGGTGGGGTTGGGATCGAGTTGGGCGGCAAGTTTAGGCTTCGGGGAAGGAAGCTGCTGCTGTTTCGGCCAGCCTCTCCACTGTAAAGTAGCGATGGAACTTATCCGTCACCCGCAACCAGGGGGAGCGGCTGCCTTCTTTGCGATAGCGGGTCACAAAGCCCTTTTCCACCAGCTCTGCCACGTGTTGGTAAGCGCCCTGACCGCGCAACTCCACCAAGTCAGCTTGCGAGAGGGGGCCACGTAGAACGATGGTTGCCAAGGTACGGGTGGCGCCCACCCCGATTTCAGGGGGCAAGAGCTGGTTGGCCAGCTCCAGAAAAGGCTCCCGCAACTGCAGAGCAAACCCCTCCTCCACCTGCAGCACCTCTAGGGCAGAATCGCGGTGGGCGTAGTCTTCCATCAGCTCCAACAGCGCATCGTAGGCCTCCTCGCGGCTGCAGTGGGCCAACTGGGCCAGCGTCGATAGGGCCAACGGCTGTCCCTTCAGGTAGAGGATTGCCTCGATCTGATTTTTCAGGGCTAAAAGACGCCCCCCTCCTATCTCTGGCCTGGAATCTGAAACCGACTTGGAACGACGCGAGGGCATAGCGACAAGGGATCCGCTAACCTGTCCCGTAGCATAGCAGCAGTTGCAGACTGAGGGATCCCTGCTGGGGCGGCCTGGGCCAAGGCGAGCGTTGCTATGCTAAACCATGGCAGGGTCTGCTTTCTCGCCCATCGCGCTACTCGGTGCGGAGTACAATTGCACAGCCTGAAGCCAATTGCGTAGCATAAATAGGGTTTGGGGATCCCAGAGAATTGGAGAGGTGTCCGAGCGGTTTAAGGAAGCAGTCTTGAAAACTGCCGTGGTTCACGCCACCGTCGGTTCGAATCCCACCCTCTCCGTTGCTTTTCCGTTGCTTTATTGAGTAACCCACAATGCTGTTCGGCGGATCTAGCCCCCTACCACGCCCCTACTCCTAGATAGGCCCTTCTACGCCTATCTAGAGGTTGGCTATCTCTTCGACGTAGCCGACCGACTGAGGGCCAGGGCCCAGGGCAAACCGCTGCCAGCGGGGCACAACCCGGAGCCCCGAAACATCAGCTTCATCTACCGGACAGAGGCAGGCTGGAAGCGGGTGGTGGTGCAAAAGGACAACAAGCTGCAGCTCTACAGGCCCAGGGAGAATTGACTGGAAAAGTGGCCTCTGGCATATTACAGGGCAACCGCCAGATCAAGTAGAGCGCAATGCACACGCCGAGCTGGAAGCCCCACCCAATCCTCAAATATGAGCGGAGTGACTGCTATCCCTATATAGTTCTTCCCACCCCCATCAGCCTGCAACTGAGCGGGCCAGAACTGCCCCCTCGCCCCAGAGAACCTGAGCCACCTCAACTACCCCCTCGACCAGTCAAGCCGCAACTACCAGAGCTCCCAACCCGTGTGATGGACAAGCTCCAGGCTGCCCTGTCAACTGGAGCTGGAGTCGTTGCCCTAATTGCGCTGATTATTGCTGAGGCTCCATTCTTTCTAATCTTGGCAGGGATGGCTGGTGTGGCCACCTTAGCCCGCTTCTTATACGAATCCTGGACTTATGAAGAGAGAATGGAAGAATACGAGAGAAAAATGCAAAGTTACAGCCTTTTAATTTAAAATAGGGTACAGGTATTCACAGGTATTCAAGAGGAAGGAGAGAAAGGAATGCCGACTCATTCTTTGGATTTGCGGCAAAGAGTTGTAGCAGCCTACCAGGCAGGTAACACCTC
>NZ_JBSSEF010000040.1:0-24305 GCF_054061455.1 Thermostichus sp. OS-CIW-20 | reverse complement strand
GGTGGGGTCACCGTTGAGCAGTTGAAGAAGTATGTCGAGCAGCAGGCAACGCCCAGATTGTGAGACTCAGGGGCATTGAACCCCTTCGTCTCACCTCTTATCCTCCAGCCCGCCAAGCTGCGCTGTGGCGGGAGTACCCCAGAGGTTCTGATGGAAGCCACCTAGGAGGCCCCGCACCACTAGCGCCAATGCAGCTTTCTTTCCAAGAGCAGTTTCCCTGCTCGCGCCAGCGGGACGGAGCCCTCAGAGCCCCTAGCTTCAGCCGCGGGGTAGTTTACCGCAATCCCCAAAAGAATGGCTTGACCCTGCCACTAGAAAGGGGCTCTCTCTAATTCCAGTCGGAGCGAAAGGATTTGAACCTTCGACCCCCACTACCCCAAAGTGGTGCGCTACCAAGCTGCGCTACGCCCCGACGCACCTAAGCCAGAGAAAATCTCTGGAGGTGCTTTACCAGTTTAGCTTCTAGAACCGGATCCCGGCAAGTGCAAGGCCTTGGTTACCGGATCCTGTAGAACACATGCTAGCATAGCTGAGCTGTCAAAATACCACACGCCCGAACTACCGGGTGTCCTCAACGGGGATCCGTTCGGGCGGAGGCTAACCCGTAGGAGATAACCAACTCATGAGCGTAGTCAGTTTGCCTCAACTGCTGGAGGCAGGGGTACACTTCGGCCACAAGGCCAGCCGCTGGAACCCCAAGATGCGGCCCTACATTTTCGCCGAGCGCAACGGCATTCACATCATCGACCTGGTGCAGACGGCCCGTTACCTCAACGAAGCCTATGAATACGTGCGGGAGGGGGCCGAAAAGGGGTGGCGTTTCCTGTTTGTCGGCACCAAACGCCAAGCCGCCGGGATCATCGCCCATGAGGCCACTCGCTGTGGCAGCTACTACGTCAACCAGCGCTGGCTGGGGGGCATGCTCACCAACTGGGCCACCATCAAAACCCGCATCGACCGCCTCAAGGAAATCGAGGAGATGCAGAGCAGCGGCCTGCTGGATCGCCTGCCTAAGCAAGAAGCGGCCCGCCTAAAACGGGAATTGGCCAAGTTGGAGAAGTACTTGGGCGGCATCAAAACTATGCGCAAGCTCCCCGACGCGGTAATCATCGTCGATCAGCGGCGGGAGGCCAACGCCGTTCAGGAATGTATCAAGCTCAAGATTCCGATCATCTCGCTGCTGGATACCAACTGCGATCCTGACCTGAGCGATGTCTTCATCCCCTCTAACGACGACGCCATCCGAGCGATTAAGCTGATTGTAGGCAAGCTGGCCGATGCCATCTACGAAGGGCGACATGGGCAGCTCGACACAGTCGAAGAGGATGAGTACGACTACGAGGGGGCCATGGACATGGATCTAGAGGATGACATTCTGGAAGATGTGGAGGATGAAGAGGAGGGGGATCCCGAGCAGGGAGAGTAACCCTTGGGCCGAGGGTGGGGATCCTGGGTGGTTCGAGTTGCTCCCTGTCCATCCTTTCTCCAGAAGCCTGTATCCTTAAAATCCAGATTCATCCTTTGTTCTGCTCCTGCCTATCCTCTGCATCCGGTCACATCCTTTCTGCCTCTTTGTACGATGTGAGATTTGAGGAACCCTCATGAGTATTGATGCCAAATTGGTCAAAGAGCTGCGCGAAAAGACGGGCGCAGGCATGATGGACTGTAAAAAAGCCCTGGAAGAGTCCGGTGGCGATATGGAGAAAGCCATCACCTGGCTGCGGCAGAAAGGGTTGGCAGGGGCAGCCAAAAAGGCCAGTCGCGTGGCGGCTGAGGGGGTTGTCGATAGCTACATCCACTTCGGCAACCGGATCGGTGTGTTGGTGGAGGTGAACTGCGAGACGGATTTTGTGGCCCGCAACGAAGACTTTAAGAAGCTGGTGCAAGATATTGCCAAGCAGATTGCCGCCTGCCAAAGCGTGGAGTACGTCAGCATTGACCAGATCCCTCCCGAAGTGGTGGAGCGGGAAAGGGCCATCGAGATGGGCAAAGAGGATCTGGCCAGCAAGCCTGAAAACGTGCGGGAAAAGATCGTGCAGGGCCGCATCGAGAAGCGCCTGAAAGAGCTGTCCTTGATGGATCAGCCCTTTATTAAAGATTCCTCGATTACCGTAGAGGAATTGGTGAAGCAGCACATTGCCAAGCTAGGGGAAAACATCCGGGTGCGGCGGTTTGCCCGCTTCGTCTTGGGAGAAGGGATCGAGAAACAAGAAGCGGATTTTGCCGCTGAGGTGGCCGCTCAGGCCGGTCTCAAGCCAGCACAGCCAGCGCAAGTGGCAGAAGTTGCAGCCGCTCCTCCCGCAGAACCTGTGGCTGACCAACCTGCTGCCGAACCTCCAGCAGAGTCCGTTGCCCCAGAACCCGCCGTCGCAGAATCTGCTGACGCAGAGCCAGCGCCTGCTGCTGAGGGCAAGCCCTCCAAAAAGGGCTCCACCAAGAAGAAGAAATAAGCCCATTCCACGCTGCGGATGGATCCCTGAATTCACCCCGATTGGTGGAAGCAGCCTACTCGGTGGGCCTCTCCACCCTGAGGGGGGCTGGCTAGGTGGTGACTTCCTCACGGGAAGCGTCCTGGGAGGGTATTTGGGGCTTTCCTCCCTTTTTGCCTTGGCACGGCAAAGTGTGAACTGAAGAACAGCTCTTTTGATTGCTGGCCATGAGCTACCTTTTGCGCAATGTGCTGATTCCCACCGCCACCGGCTACGAGACTACAGATGTCCGCATTGAAGGGGAGCGGATCGCTGCCATCGGCAAAGAGCTGGCGGCAGTGGGCCCAGATGGCGTAGAGCTCGATGCCCACAACAAGCTTTTGTTGCCCGGCTTTGTCAACGCTCACACCCACTCTTCGGAGCTGTGGCAAAGAGGGATCATCCCGCCCTACCCGCTGGAGCTGTGGCTGGCACAACTGCACGAGTACGCGCCCCCGGATCCAGAAAAGATTTATCTCAGCGCCCTGGCGACAGCGGTGGAAACCTTGCTCAGTGGCGGCACGACCGTAGTGGATCACCTAATCCTCATCCCTGGCCAGGAGCTGGCCACCCTCGAGGCGGCGGTGCGGGCCTACCGAGAAGTCGGGATCCGCGCTTTCATCGGCCCCCTGCTCCAGGATCAAGCCCTCTCTCAGGGGTTGCCCAGCGGCTCCTTTTCGGATCGGGAGCTGGAAACCTATCCTCTCTCCACAGCGGAGGTGTTGGCCATTGTGGAAGAGGCAGTGCAGCGCTTTCACCGGCCAGAGGAGGGCATCACGCTGATGGTGGCCCCCACCGGCATCCAACTCTGTTCTGACAAGCTGTTTGAGGGCTGCGCGGAGTTGAGCCAGAAGTATGGCCTCCCCCGCCATGCCCACCTGCTGGAAACCCGCGCCCAGCAGAGATTGGCCCAGGAAAAGTACGGCTGCAGCGCAGTCGAGCACCTGGAGCGCTTGGGCTACCTAGACCGGAGAACCTCGCTGGCCCACTGCGTCTGGCTTACCGATGCCGATATCGAGATCTTGGCCCGCACCGGCTCTACGGTTGTCCACAACCCCTTGAGCAACCTGCGCCTGGGCAGCGGCATCGCCCCCATCCTCAAGTACCGGCAGGCGGGGGTAAACGTGGCCTTCGGCTGCGATGGGTCAGCCAGCAATGACTCCCAGGATCTCCTGGAGGCCATTAAAATCGGCACCATCCTGCACAACATTACGGATCCCGACTACCGCCACTGGATCTCGCCGCGGGAGAGCATCGAGATGGCCTCTCGCGGTGGGGCCATTGGTCTAGGGCTGGGAGAGGAGCTGGGATCCCTGGAGGTGGGCAAGCAGGCGGATCTGGTGCTTTACGACCTCACCCAACTGTCGCTGTTGCCCCGCACGGATCCCATTGGTCTACTGGTGCTGGGCCGGCCCACCCAGGTGGTGCACAGCGTCTGGGTCAGGGGGAAGCGGGTGGTGGCCAACGGCGAGGTAACGACGGTGGATGTGGCCAAGCTGCGGCAGGAGCTGTTCGCTCACAGCACCTGGGATCCCTTCCGTCGCTCGCAGCAGGCAGCACAACTGGAGGCCCGCTACCGCCAGGTGATGGGTCTGCCAGAATAGCCCTAGAATTGTCGGGGCCGACCGTGGGAGCAGCAGCCGATTGGGCCAGAGCCACCGAGCAGGTGAAGCGGCAGGCGCTGGCGCTGGGCTTTGACAAAGTCGGCATTGCCAGCGCGGCGGATCCCCCTGACTTGACGAGCTTGCGGGCCTGGCTGGCCGCGGGCATGGCCGCCGACATGGCCTGGATGGCCGATCCCCGGCGAATGGATCCAGAGCGGGTGCTGCCGGGAGTACAATCTCTGGTCTGTGTGGCCCTCAACTACTACACCCCCACCTGCCACAGCCGGGATCCAGCTAAAGGCAAGATCTCCCGCTACGCGTGGGGGCGGGACTACCACCGCGTGTTGGGACGGCGGCTGAAGCAGCTCCACCTCTGGATGCAGGCCCAGTTTCCGGACTACCGCGGTCGATTCTACGTCGATACCGGCCCAGTGGCGGAAAAGCCCTGGGCCATGCAGGCGGGCTTGGGCTGGATCGGAAAAAACGGCCTCTTGCTTACCCGCGAATACGGCTCCTGGGTATTTCTGGGGGTAATCCTGACCACTCTCCCGTTGATCCCCGACCGGCCCCACACCGCCCACTGTGGCACCTGTAGCCGCTGTCTGGAGGCCTGCCCCACCCAGGCCATCGTCAGCCCAGGGGTGGTGGATTCCCGCCGCTGCATTGCCTACCACACCTTGGAAAGCCACGCCGAGCAGATCCCTGCCGAGATCGCCCAGAACCTACACAACTGGGTGGCCGGCTGCGACATCTGCCAAGAGGTCTGCCCTTGGAACCAGCGCTTTGCCCGGCCCAGCCGGATCCCCGATTTTCAGCCTTACCCTTGGAATGTTGCCCCCGATCTCCAAGAACTGGCGCGGATTGGCGACGAGGAGTTCGACCGCAGGTTTCCCGCCTCTGCCCTGCGCCGCCTCAAGGCCCACCGGCTGCGCCGCAACGCCCAAGCCGCTCTCAGCGGCCATTCGGGCTCCACAGCCCACAGCAACGATTTGGAAGCCCATACTCCCGTTCCTCACCCTGAAGCGCTCCGCGCCGCTGACGCGAACGGGTAGAGGGCGGGCTTCATGGCTTACGCCACGCTTCGCGAACAGGGATCCCTGCTATCGCAGCGGGCGTTTCCTGAGCTTTAAGAACGGGATGCCCCACCGCTCTGGATTTGATTCCCCTCGCCAAGTTGTGATCCCGTGACAGGCTTAGCCCGCAGTAGGGGCAATCGTGCCACCTTTCGTGGAGTTTTTTGGGAACCACCTGACCACACCCAGAACACTCTTGACTCATGCCGTTTGGATTCCCTGCAATCGTCAACAGCCCAGCTCTTTCAGTCGTCCACGCCCTAGCACCCCCTATTGGCTTCCCCTCTTCTCAGACCCTAACCCTGCCTGGATAACGATTACGAAGACTATTACCCCAGCTACCGGCACAACCTACTGCAATCCGGGTGGAAACCCCTGTACCGCCATTTCGATGCCGAGTATTCCTGTGCGGGATCCCTGGGCGTTGGCCGAAAAATTTTTGGAGATGTGTGCAGCGATATTGCCAATGCGGTAGGACGTAGAGAGTACAGCGCGCTTCTCAACTTTCAGAGAATACCTGTTACAAGATCGAAGGGTTTTGGAATAGCGTCACTCCACCTCTGCCCAGCCCCGACCATACAGTATTTCATGATCAGCTCTCCACGCAGACGCCGATTCAGCAGCAGGTGAGCCGGGATCAAGTTCCCATCGATGACGTTTTAAGGCGCCTGCAGGAAATGACCGTTCTCAGAGTTTTAGCGCATCTGGGGCGACTGGTGCAGTTGGCGCAATTCCATATGGAGCGCTACTTCTACCATCCAGTCGAGCGGTTCAGCAGTTGGGAGGAAATCAGCAGCCTGGGCACCACCTATGCCTTCTGACCGGAGCCGCAGATTTGGCTACAAGTTCAGGCCACCTATCACAACTGCCGCCGCTACACCCTGCTGGGCGTGGCTCTCAGGCCCTTGTTCGCAAGGTTACTTACAATCTGGCAGTGATGGTGAGCGGCTACCAAAGCCGGATCGGGCAAATCCACAGCCCCTATCCAATCAGTTCTTTTCCCACCGAAATTCAGGCCTTTGCAGCTTCTACAGCAGGAGCGATTGGCGGTCTTGGTGCACGGGATCCCGGGTACGGGCAAAACCGGATGGACGCAGGCAGTGACCCACGAGCTGCTGGGGCCCCTGCGCTATGCGGTGCTCATCTTGGATCACGAAGCCGTGCAGGAGTTCATCGCGCCCCCCTACCTGGAGGGGGTCTGCCTGATCATCAACGAAGCCGATCACCTCGCCCAAGACCGAGCCAGCGAGGTAGCCCAGCAGAGCACCAAAACCGAACGCATCCTCAGCCTGTTAGATGGCACCCTTCACCAAAGCGTGCTCGCTCCCGATTATCTCGACTGCGAGCAGAGGTTGGTGGTGTTAATGACCTGCAACACGACCGAGCGCCTGGAGCCGGCCGTTTTGCGCCAAGGGCGGGTGGACTTGGTGCAGGAGTTTACCCACCGGTTTGCTCGAGCTGCTATCGGCAGCCACCTGTTCTCCTCTCCGGACAGGTCAGGGGAGCAACTGAGGCCAATCTTCGATTTGGGTCAGGCTGGGGTGGGCTAGGTAGCCCGCAGTTGAACCGGCATGACCAAATAGCAGAGGCGCGTCGCTCCAATCGGCTTCCAGATGGCCGGCTGGGTAGCGCCGTTCAGCTCCAGGCTCACCTGCTGTGTATGAAACACCTTAAGGGCCTCCAGCAGGTAGCGCACATTAAAAGCCAGCTCCAGGTCAGGGCCGGACATCTGTACCGGCAGAGATTCCTCGCCGCTGCCCACATCGGGCGCCTCGGTGCTGATGCGTAGGGTTTGGGTTGCCTCAGAAAGGTTGAACTTGATGATGTCGTTCCGCTGGGCAGCAAACACCCCCACTCGCTCCAAGGACTCGATCAAAGGCCGACGCTCCAGGGTTACATGCCGCTCAAATTGCCGGGGGATCAGGCGGTTGTAGTCGGGGTACTGGCCCTCCAAAAGGCGGCTGGTAATCCGCTGCTGGCACTGAGCGCTGCCGGCGCCAGGGGGCAAAATAAATTGCACCTGCGACCGGTCAAACCGCAGTTCCACCGCGGAGGCGGCCGTCTGGGCGCCGAGGATGCGCTCCACCTCTCGTAGAGTCCGAGCGGGAATGGTGAAATCCAGCTTCGTCCCCCCAGCCGCCAAATCAACTGGGATCCCTTCCGCCTCCACCTGAACTATCGCCAGGCGATGTCCATCGGTGGCCGCAAACTCCAGCCGCGGCGGATCCCCGGTCAAGAGCTTGACATGTACACCCGTAAGCACTTGCTTGGTGTCATCACCGGAAGCGGCAAAGAGGGTTTGGCCAATCCCTTGCAGCAGGCTCTCGATGGGCAGCTCAAGGATCTGGGCGGCTAAGCTCTCCTCCTCAGCATCGGCATCGGCAGTACGGGGCGCTATCTCGGGCAAGGTGGGATACTCTTCCGCAGGCATGCCGCGTAGCTGGTACTGGCCGGCGGCCGATGTAAGGGTCACGGCAGCGCTCTCCGGCACTTGGCTGAGGCCGATCGGGCCGCTAGGCAAACGGCTGACGATGTCGCTGAGCAGCTTGGCCGGCAGAGTGGTGCGACCGGATCCCTTCACCTCGGCCTCGAACTCGCTGCGAATGCCCAAGTTCAAGTCAAAGGCCGTCAGGGCAACCCGCTGTGCCTCTGCACTTGCCTCTACCAGCACGTTGGCCAAAACTGGCAGGGCAGGACGGCTGGCAACGGCTCGGCTAACTGCAGCAAGGTGGTGGCTGAGCTCAGCTTGCTCACAGGTGAAGCAAAGACAACCGGCAGGTAGGTCGACAGCCTTGCCGAAGGACTCTGTCCTGTTGACGGGGAAGGGATCCCCAGACCTGCCGTCGCGCGGGGCAGACGCGGGCGATCCGGTTTCGACTTCCCAATCCGCAGGACGTTGAGCTTGCACCATCAGGGGACTTGCGAGCTGAATACGCCTATCCTACACCGCCTGCTTCCCACGGATCCCTCCCTGCCCAGACGAGTTTTGCAAAAAATTTTCCTCGCGCGCGCAGGATAAAGTTAAAAATCACGATCCCTACCCAATTTAATTTTTTAATCTAGTAGTAGTAGGGGCTGTGGAAACTGTGGAAATTGATCGGAAAAACCTTGCGCCACAAGCTTTTGATCGTATTCCCCACCTGTGGAAAAACTGTGGATAACTTGGCCAACTTTCCACAAGGTATAAATACTCTGTGGATAACTCGGGAGGTTTTTCCACAAGTTTTCCACAGATTTTTGAAGTTTTCCACAAGTTTTCCACAGGCTGAGGGGGATGAAAATGTTGCTATTCCCTGACAAATTTATAAAACTTAACGTACGACCAGTGTGGGATGCTCTAATCTAGTGGTTCGTTGCTCTAGATGTGGTCTGGGGATCCCATGAAGGCTGGGGGCGGCCTTCGGGGGATTTCCACAGGTTTTCCACAGGCTGCTCGGGAAAACCGTGGCAGCCTGCGGGAGGCTGGCCAGGCCCGCCAGACCAAAAGCTCGCATTGAGCTCAGGTGCGGCTGAAGCTGCTGACCGCGAGCTTCGGTTTGGCATGGTTACTGTCATTTCGGCCTCAGCCGGAGCAGTTTGCTTATGCTCAACTGCCCATAGCAAGTCAGGGTCGCTTCTCCAGAAGCGTGGATGCCTTGCTTCAAGATGAAAACGACCGTTTGCAAACGGCGGTCAAAGACCGATTGGCTACCGCCCAGCCGTCAGGGTAAAAGGATCCCCCACTCAATTTCAGGTAGTCTCTTCAAATTGCTCTTCGTTTGAGTCTTCAGTTACTTCTTCCGGTTGCAGCGGGGCCTCTTGGCAGCGCTCCATGGCCTGAAGCAGAAGGGCTTCCCCTTCTTGCAAGGTTTCGATGCGACAGAGAAGGGCGCGAAACTGAGAGGCGCCGGCAAAATCCTTGATGTACCAGGTCATGTGCTTGCGGGCCTGACGGATGCCACGTTCTCCCTTATACTCCCAGAGGCCCCGCAAGTGTTCTAAAGCCATTTGAATCCGATCCAGGGGGGTAGGAGCCGGCCTTTCTTGGCCGGTTTTCAGGAAGTGATCGATTTGCCCCACCAGGAAGGGGTAGCCCATCGTGCCGCGGGAGCACATCACCCCGTCGGCTCCGGTCTCCTCCAGACACTTTACCGCTGCATCAGTCGAGAAAATATCGCCGTTGGCGATCACCGGAATGCGTAAGTGCTCTTTGACCCGGCGGATCCAATCCCAGCGAGCCTTGCCGCTAAAGCCCTGGGCGCGTGTGCGGCCATGCAAAGTAAGCAGTTGCGCTCCAGCCTCCTGCAGCCGATGGGCAAAATCCAGAATGTTGATCTCCTGATCTGACCAGCCCAGGCGAGTTTTCACTGTAACAGGTACAGGTACAGCCTTGGCCACCGCTTCCACAATCCGGGCTGCCGTGTCCGGCTCCCGCAGCAGTGCAGAGCCGCCGCCGTTTCTGGTAATCTTGTTTACTGGGCAGCCCATGTTGATATCCACCAAGGTCGCCCCCTCATCCACGGCCATGCGAGCCGCTTCGGCCAAAAAGTGGGGCCGGCAGTCGAACAACTGGATGCCGATGGGCTGTTCTCCTTCACCCACTTCCATAATGCGGGGCAGCTCGCGGGCATAGTGCAACCCGGTGGCGTTCACCATCTCGGTGTAGACCAGGCTTTGCGGGGCAAAGCGGCGTACCAACCCCCGAAACACTTTGTCGGTTACGCCTGACAGGGGTGCCTGAAAGACACGACTAAAAACCTTTACCCCCCCAATCTCAAGGGGCTGGGCCATTCGAGCTTGCAATTGCGGCGAAAGCTGCAGGCTCATCGGGATCCGGAGAAAGCAGACAGCAACTTACCCTTCTTTGTTGACAAAGTAGAGAAGGCCTAGGATGCGCGCTTGTTTGATGGCTTTGGAGACTTGCCGCTGCTGCTTGGCAGTCAGCCCCGTGATGCGGCGGGGCAGGATCTTGCCGCGCTCGGTTACAAATTTCTTGAGCAGCTCAACATCGGTGTATTTGATCGGCTCTCCCGGTTTGATGGGAGACAGGCGGCGACGAGCGTAAACCATAGGTCAGGAGAACGGTAAAGCGTCTTGAACTATTTGATCTCTTTATGGACGGTGTGGCGGTTGCACTTGGGGCAGAATTTCTTCAGCTCCAAGCGGGCCGTGGTGTTACGGCGATTTTTGGTGGTGGTGTAGCGGTTTACCCCCGGAGAACGTTTGTTGACGTTGGTGCGGCACTCCGTACATTCCAGGGTAATGATGATGCGGGCACCCTTTGCTTTGGCCATAGTGGATCCCAAGATGGAGGTGAAAGTCGGCTCGAGATCCCCAAAACCCCAGCCAACGAGGTTGGAGATGGGCTACCTCGCAAGCGCGATCACCAATTATCCAACTTTTCTTTGACGGAATCAACCCAGTTTTTGACTTGCCTGCCGGTTTGTTGGCGGAGGGCGCGGGTGTTCCGATCCACGTCCCTGCTCAGGCGCTGCATCTGTCTGGAAAGATCGCGCACAGTTTCGTTGCGCTGAGCTTTGCGCAACAGGTCGCGAGCAGCGGACTTGACGTCCTCGGCGGCTTCTCCCTCCAGAATTTCCTGCAGCAGCCGCAGGGCTTTTTCATCCAGGTGGTAGCCTCGCTCCGATTCCACCACCAGGGTGCGTCCGGCGCGGTCGTGGATGCTCTGGCGTTTTTCTTTATCGAAAAGGGCGAACAGGCCATCGGCAGCCAAAGGCACCAGCAGGGCTTCCGTGAGGATAAACAGCGAGAGCACCCCTTCGCGGGCCAGGGAGCGCACCAGATGGGGTGAGGCCTCGGTTTCGGGATCCAGGGTTTTGAGGTTCAGCAGCCATTTGCCGAGGCTTTGGCCGGCGGGGCGGGATTGGAAGTAGCCGCGGTTCACCAACCAGGTGGCAAAAAAGGCGATGTAGCCGGTCATATCCACGGCGCCCGCATCGGCTCCCACCAGGGAAGCCAGGCCCTGCGCCAGGTAGGAGACCCCCAGCCCTAGCCCAAAATCCAGGGCAAAGGCTCCGATCCGTTTGCCCCAGGGGGCCAGTTTGGGCAGGGTTTCCTCAGCCTGGGGGACGCTGGCTGCTTGAGAAGCCGGTCGCTCGGCTTGCACAGGAGGCAGAGAGGTGGCGGGGGGCAAGGCGCTGAAGGCCTGCCACTCGCTGGCGTTTTGCTCCAGTTGCTCGGTTTTGGGCCGTTCGGGATAGGGTCTGGGATCCGTCATCGCAGGTTGAGGCTGTCGGTCCTATCATTCTAGCTAGCAAGGCAGGTCTAGACTCCCACCGGCAGGGGAGCGGGGCTGCGGCGCGGGATCTCGTAGGTCATCCGATCCCGGGCCAGGATGGTGTTGGGAAAAATGGCCCGGGCTTCGGCCAGCAGGTCTTCCAAAGTGATAGGGCCCTCTGAGGTGTAGCGGGGGCTGAAGTGGGTGAGGATGAGGGTCTGGGCCTTGGCTTCGGCGGCCACCCGCGCGGCCATGGCGGCGGTGGAGTGCTTGGCGCGCTCGGCTAGCTCCCGATCCGCTTCGGCGTAGGTGGCCTCGTGGATGACCAGATCGGCGGCGCGAGAGAGATCGACGGCGTTGCGGCAGAAGATGGTGTCGGTGCAGTAGGAGAACTTGCGCCCTGGGATCGGAGCCCCTACGTAATCTCGCCCGTGGAACCAGCGGCCTTGCCAGAGGATGGATTGGCCGGCCTTGAGCTGCCCGTAGAGAGGGCCGGGCGGGATCCCGTCTGCCTGGGCTTTGGCCACGTCGAAGGTGCCGGGCCGGTCTTGCTCCACCACGCGGTAGCCGAAGGCGGGCACCCGGTGATCCAGGGGGGCGCAGAAGACCCAGTACTCGGGATCCTGAAGAATGAGCCCTGTTTCGACGGTGTGAACCCGGAAGGAATAGGGAATTCGGCTCTCGCTGTAGCGCAGCACCGTCTTCAGGTACTCTTCCAGGCCGGGGGGGCCATAGATGTCGATGTGTTGGGGGGTGCTGCCCAGGCCGCAGGAGGCCAACAGCCCTGGCAGGCCGTAGATGTGATCCCCGTGCATGTGGGTGATGAAAATGCGGCGCAACTGGCTGGGGCGCAGCTCGTCTAGCCGCAGCAGTTGGTGTTGGGTGCCCTCGCCACAGTCAAACAGCCACCATTCTGACCGCTGCGGAAACTGCACCGCCACGCCCGAGACATTGCGCTGGCGGGTGGGCATGCCGGAGCTGGTGCCCAGAAAGGTAACACGAATGGCGTTGGGATCCGTCACAAGGGCAGAACGTTAGGCTTGAGGAAACGGGATCCCTAGCTTATCAACTGTTCCTGCCGCGCGAGGGGAAAAGGCGGCCCAAAACCCCTGTTAGGATAAAAGTAAGTGTCAGCTTTCCCGCCATGATCACCTTGAGCGAGAGCGCCATCCAAGAGCTAAAGCGGCTGCGCAGCAAGTATGAGAAAGAGGGATCCCAACCCATCTTGCGCCTGGGGGTAAAGCCCAGCGGCTGCTCCGGCCTCTCCTACACCATGAACTTCGAGCCCCAGGCCAACCCTGACGACCATACCTTTGACTTTGGCGAGATTCGGGTGGCGGTGGATCCCTTGAGCATGACCTTTATTCAAGGGCTGACTGTCGATTTCTCCGAGGATCTGTTGGGGGGCGGCTTCCGCTTCAAGAACCCCAATGCGGTGGCTAGCTGCGGCTGCGGCACTTCCTTTGCCACTGCCGAAACCGCCGCTGCCGTCGGCCACTGATCACGTCCTGCCAGAGGGCTTTAGGCTGGGCAGGCGCAGCAGGAAACATGTCCACCCCGCCTCGCTGGTTACTCGAATGTGACCCTGGAGGCGCTCCACCCATTGCTTCACCAAGGCCAGCCCCAGGCCGCTGCCCGGCTGGGCCCAGGGATCCGCAGTGGGCACCCGATAAAAGCGCTCGAACAGGCGGGGCAACTGGTCGGGCGGGATCTGAGCGGTGTTGCCGATCCTGAACTCAACCCCTTCAGGGATTGGCTGAACCTCTAGACGAATCGTGCCACCTGGCTGGGTGAACTTGCAGGCGTTGTCCAGCAGCTCTTTGAGGATCTGGGTCAGGAGCTGCCGATGGCTGTAAAACCGCCAGGGGGAGGGGGGCAGATCCCCCACCTGCAGCGTGAGGGAGCGGGCCTGGGTGCATTGCTGCACCGACTCGATCAAGCTGTGCCAGAGGTGGGGCAGGTCAATAGCTGCAACGGCAGAGCCCAGGTCTTTCCCTTCCAGGCCCTGCAGATCCAATAGGCGGTTGGTGAGCTGGATTTCGGCCTCGCACTCCTGCAGGGCAATGTCATGGTATTGCCGCTGCTTCTCGTTGAGGGGGGTGCGGCGCAGGAGTTCCAGGGCCAGCTTGATCTTGGTCAGGGGGGTGCGCAGCTCGTGGGAGACGGTGGCCAAAAAGTGGTCTTTGAGGCGGTTGAGCTGCTCCAGATCTGCCACCTGGCAGGCCAGTTGGGCGGTGCGCTGCTGTACCTTGGCTTCCAGTTCCTGGTTAAGCTGCTGCAGACGGCGCTGGGCCTGGTTGGCTTGCAGCAAGTGGCGCAGCCGCCGCTTCAAAACCGACCAGTGGATGGGCTTGGGGATGTAGTCGCTGGCGCCAGCTGCAAAGGCCTCGTTGACAAAGGTTTCGTCTTCCAAAGACGTGACGATTAAAATCGGCAAGTCCGGGTTTTGGGCGTGGAGGCGGCGGCAGCACTCAAACCCATCCAGATCCGGCATCACCGCATCGAGGAGCACCATGTCCGGCTGATAGCGGCTTGCAGCTTCTAGACACGCCAAGCCGCTGTCCGCTTCCACGAGTTGGTAGCCCTCCCGCTCCAGGGCGTAGCGAGTCAAAAGCCGCTGGCTGGGCTCATCGTCCGCGATCAACAACAACGGCTTCTTTTCAGGAGAGGGGGATCCCGCCTGGGCCTCAGGAACCGCCGGCGAGCTGGCCGGAGGGTGGGGATTGGGCCTCAGCATAGGCATCGAGAGGAGAGCATGACTCTAGTCAATAATAAGCTCAACTATACTGAAAATAATGTATAATATGTTCAGTACGGATTACTACCAGTTGATCTTTCTGTTTACTTTCGAGTCTGCCAACATGGTAGCCAAAGCAAAGCAGAAAATTGGTAGTAAGACGACACGGAAACTGCGCTTTGGGTATTCTACTCAAAGCTTTGCGGGATACCGCCATTCTGGTTGGAAACAAACAGAATGCTATCGCTGCATAGTTGAACAGTGATGTTCAGCAGTGTTCAGCGTAAATGTATCAGACTGAGGATAACTTGCCGATATGCCACTTCTAGCTTCTGCACGGCTTGCTCTATAGTGTCCCATTTTACAGAACTGGCTGGCTCGGCATGAACCAGCTTTTCCAACTGCTGACACAGCTCAGCCAGACGTTTGGCGCCCAGGGTGCTGCTGCTGCCCTTGAGGCGGTGGGCCAACCGAGCAATGGCTTGGGGATCCCGCTGCTCTAGGGCCTGCCGCAGGGATCCCAATAGAGCTTCGCTGTCCTGCCGGTAGGTTTGGATCATCTCCTGCCAGGCTTCTGGAGAGCTGAAGACTGCCCGCATCTGGGCGAGGATAACGGGGTCGAGGGGCGGATCCTCTTCTTGGCTGGCCGGGATGGGAAGGGGAAGGGATCCCTGAAGAACCCGGACTAGGGCGGCTGGCTCCAAGGGTTTGGTTAGATAGCCATCTACCCCGGCAGCTTCGGCGGCAGCACGGCCTTCCGAAAACACATTGGCCGTGAGGACAACAATGCGAGGCTGGCGCTCAGGAGGCAGCTCAGCACGGATGCGACGGGTGGCCGCAAGACCATCCAGCTCCGGCATTTGCATATCCATCAACACCAGATCGTAGGGTCGCAGGCGCAGAGCTTGGACGGCTTCCAGACCGTTGCCGACTACGTCGGGCCGGTAGCCCAACCGCTCCAGCATGAGACGAATCACCTTCTGGTTAACCGGGTTATCCTCTGCCACCAGGATCTGCAGTGGGTAGCGGCTGGCCAGGGTCGCGTCCCAAATGGAGGGAGGAGCGGCGGGAGAGGAAGATAAGGAGGAAGGAGCTTTTTCTCCCACAAGCCCCAGCAGCAGCTTCCGCAGTTGGGAGGCTTTGACCGGCTTGGCCAAAGTGGGGAGAGGGTCTGCTGTGGAGATGAAGTTGCGCCCCGTCAGCACTAGCGGTAACAGGCGGGGTTGCGCTGTCTGCAGGTCAGCCGCCAGGGTCAAGCCATCCCGGTCTGGCAGGGTGGCATCCAGAAGGGCCAGGTCAAAAGGACGAGTTCTAACTGCAGCCTGGGCTTCTGCCGCCAAGGCACAACAGGTTACCTCCATGCCCCAAGCGCTCAGCAGTCGGGATAGCAACTGCCGTTGACTGGCGTTGTCTTCCACCAGCAAAACCCGCTTGCCGGCCAAGCACGGATCCGGTGCGGCGGTTGGCAACAGCTCCTGGTCTGGCCTCTTTAGGGGGATGCGAAAGCGAAAAGTGGATCCCTGGCCCGGCTGACTTTCCACCCCGATTGCTCCCCCCATGAGCTGGCAGAGACGCTGGCTGATGGCCAAGCCCAGGCCGGTGCCCCCAAACTGGCGGCTGATGGAGCTATCCACCTGGCTGAAGGGCTTGAAGAGGCGATCCAATTTTTCCGGGGGAATGCCAATGCCTGTATCCCGCACCTGAACGTTGACCCATTGCTTTTCAGGATCCCTCTCCCCGGCCTCGACGGTCACCACCACCTCTCCCTGGGGGGTGAACTTGATGGCGTTGCTGAGCAGATTGGCCAGGATTTGGCGCAGCCGGTTGGGATCCCCTATCAAGGTTGGCGGCAGGTTGGGATCCACCCAAGCCACCAGTTCCAGATCCTTGCTCTGGGCTTGGGCTGCCATCAGATCCAGCAGCTCTTCCACCAACTGCGGCAAGGAAAAGGGTATTTCCTCCAGTTCCAGTTTTTGGGACTCAATCTTGGAGAAATCGAGGATGTCGTTGATTAGGTTCAGCAGCACCTCGCCTCCATAGCGGATGGTCTGCACCCAGTCCTGCTGCTGCGGATCCAAGGAGGTGTCCAGCAGCAGGTTAGCCATTCCCAGGATGGCGTTGATGGGGGTGCGGATCTCATGGCTGATGGTGGCCAGGAACTCGCTCTTGGCGCGGCTGGCGGCTTCGGCAGCTTCCTTGGCTGCTTTCATCTGCTCTTCTGCCAGCTTGGCTAGGGTGATATCCCGTCCGGCGGCGTAGAACAGGGATCCGGCCAAAGAGGCTCGCCACTCGATGAAGCGATAGCTGCCGTCCTGAGTGCGGTAGCGGTTGACAAAGTGATCCAGCCGTTTCTCTTCGACAAGCTGCTGCATGGCCGCCTGCGTGGCGGGGACATCTTCCGGGTGAACCCACTCCAAAAAGGGTCGGCTCTGCAGCTCCTGCAGAGAATAGCCCAGCGTAGTCTCCCAGGCTCGGTTAAGACGGCGAAAGTACCCTTGGGCATCGGCAATGCAGAGCAAATCCAGAGCTACCGAGAAAAACTGCTCCAGCTCCGCTTCTGCCGACTTGCGGGCAGTGATGTCCACCGCGGTAAACACCCAACACGGGATCCCGCGCAAGACAAGGGGCTGCACAAACACGTCTTCCCAGACAACCTGGCCATCCTGCCGCTGCCATTGC
Organism: Thermostichus sp. OS-CIW-20; assembly: GCF_054061455.1. Lineage (NCBI taxonomy): Bacteria > Bacillati > Cyanobacteriota > Cyanophyceae > Thermostichales > Thermostichaceae > Thermostichus > Thermostichus sp. OS-CIW-20. The sequence continues at coordinate 7,527 of NZ_JBSSEF010000040.1, read as the reverse complement.
CACTCAAAGCGGGCGGATCCCTGCTGGCGGGCTTGCTCCAAGTAGGACTGCAGCGAGAACTCCCCGCCCCGAAGAGCCTGGCGATAGGGAGACTGCTCGGAAGCGTCGAAGGCTCGCAGCTCCTCCAGGCTGGAAAACCCGTAGGCGGCAATGGCTTGGGAGTTGGCCTCCAGGATCTCGCCGGTCTCGGCATGACGGATGAGGATGGCCACAGCGGCATTCTCAAACAGCGCCCGGAACTTCTGCTCGCTTTCCTGGACGGCCTGCTGGGATCGCACCCTGTCGGTTACATCGCGGACGATCACCACCACCTCTTGGGGGTTGAGGGGCACAATGCGCACCTCTTCGTGGCGGGTCTCCCCTTCAATCTCGATGCTTTGGTCGTAGCGCTGCCGCGTCTGGGTAGCTATAGCCTGCTGAACAAAGAAAAGCCGCCGCTCGGCCAATTCCGCTGGCAGGACCTCTTGGAGGGATCGGCCCACGTAGGTGTCGGGTGAGCCATAGGGAAGAACCTCGCCCCCCGAGATAAAGCTCAAGCAAATGCCCTGGCTGTCCAGGCGAAAGATCAAGTCGGGAATGGTCTCTATAATGGCCCGCTGGGTGGCTTCCATTTCTCTAAGGGCCAACTCCGCCTGTTTCCGCTCGGTGATATCTCGCACCAGGATGTAAATTTTGTCTCTCCCGTGAGCGACAACGCAGGCTCTCCGATAGCAGCGGATCCCCGGCTCAATCTCAACTTCGTACTCTAGGTACTGCGGCGTCTGGCTGACCAAGGCCCCCTCCGCCAGAGATGGATACTGCTCTTTCAGCGAGCCAGTAAACACGTCTTGGGCGCGGCGACCCACGTAAAACTCAGGCGGATGTCGGGTGGGAACGTAAGGGGAAGGCTTGCAATGAAGAATGACTCCCTCGGCGCTGAGCTCAAAAATCAAGTCGGGAATGGCCTCGTAGAGGGCGCGGTAGCGAGACTCGCTTTCCTGTAGAGCCCGCTCCATCTTGACCCGCTCGCTGATGTCGCGGCTGGTGATGAGGATCCCGTCTCCCACCGGCACCACTTGGTGATGGATCCAACTGGCCTTCAAGCCCGGCTGCCCCGAAATGGGGAACTCCTCTTCCAGAGGAATGCCGGTTTCCACCACTCGCTTGTATTTCTCAAAAAAGCCCCCCCAGCGGTTGATGGGCAGCAGCTCGCACAGCCGCTGGCCGATGATCTGCCGGCGCTGGAGGGAAATGAGCTCTTCCCCCTTGGCGTTGACATCCACAAAGACAAAGTCGCGGATCTCGCGGGTAACGGGATCCCGCACCGCCTCCAGCAGGTAAATAGCATCCAAGCTGGCTTCCAAGGCTGCCCGAAAACGAGCCTCTGGGCTGGGGGTGCCTCTAGGAGGTTGGAAGGGAAATCTTCGAGAAAGGGATCCCAGGATCCCTCTGAAGACAGAAAGCGGCTGACTTTCCCCCAGGCTGACGCCAAGCAGCAGGAGAGCCAAGAAGAGGGATCCCAGCAGCCAAAAGGCAAGGCCAGAGGGATCCACCAGGCCCACCGTTTTCCCTACCGCCCATATCTCTCTGTGCATAGAACCCAGAGATTCCTGCCCCCTTTCCACAGTATCCCAGCAAGTCTTTCCAGCTTATCTTGGAGGTCAAAAGGGGAAGCTCAGCTAACTTGCGGAAATGGCCTCTATGCAATGGGCAGGATTCCTCAAGAGTGGCTTTTTGGGGAAATGAGTCTTGGCTCAAAGCTTTGTTTCTGGGTGCAGTAGGGAGAGAGACTCTTTATTGTGAAGATGCTTTATTGTGAAAATAATTGTGAAGATTCAGCGGGATCCCTGGCGCCAGCGGCGGTAGAGTTTTTCCAGATCCACCCAGACCATCACCACCGTGCTAAAGCCCAGGCAAATGAGCAGTTCTGGAAGGGTCAACTCTTCTGTCCCGAAAAAGTTGCGCAGGAAGGGCACATAGAGCAGGGCCAACTGCAACAGCAAAGTGGCCAACACGGCCCCCAGCAGGTAGGGGTTGGAAAAGGGGTTCATCTCGAGGGTCAGCTTGTCGTTGGAGCGGGCTGCCAGGGCATGGCCCATCTGGGCAATGCACAGGGTGGTGAAGACCATCGTGCGCCAGTGGGGGATATAGGCTTCCACGATGGCCATCATCAGGATCGTGGAGATGGCAAAGACCACACCGATGCGCACCATGTAGGCACCGAGCCCTTGGGCAAAGATGCTCTCTTTGGGGTTGAAGGGGGGGCGCTGCATCACCCCTGGTTCTGCTGGCTCCATCGCCAAGGCCAGGGCGGGCAGGCCGTCGGTTACCAGGTTCATCCACAGGATCTGCAGGGGCGTCAGTGGCACGTCCTCTAGGCCCAAGATAGGGGCAGCAGCCACCGTCAACACCTCGCCGATGTTGCTGCCCAGGATGTATTTCACGAAACGGCGGATGTTGCTGTAGACCACCCGCCCTTCTTCAATGGCCGCCACGATGGTGGCGAAGTTGTCGTCCAGCAGCACCATGTCGCTGGCCTCTTTGCTGACGTCGGTGCCGGTGATGCCCATGGCAATGCCAATATCTGCCTGGCGCAGGGCAGGGGCGTCGTTGACCCCATCCCCGGTCATGGCTACAAACTGGTTTTGTTTTTGCAGAGCTTGGACGATGCGCAGCTTGTGTTCGGGGGCAACACGGGCATAGACGTTGACCCTTTGCACCGTCTGCAGCAGCTCCTCAAAGCTGAGCCGAGAGAGGGTGCGCCCGTCAATGGCTTGGCCCTCCGAGTCGAGAATGCCCAGCTCGCGGGCAATGGCCACAGCGGTCAATTGGTGATCGCCGGTAATCATCAGGGTGCGGATGCCGGCCTGGCGGCAGCGGGCTACTGCTTCCCGCGCTTCGGGCCGCGGCGGATCGTACATGCCCACCAGCCCCAGCCACACCAGGTTGCGCTCGATCTCCTCCAGGTTCTCCGGGATCCGCTGCAACTGCTGGGTGGCCACCCCCAAAACCCGGATGCCCTGGGCCGCCAGGCGGTTGTTGGCAGCCAGAATGGCTTGGCGCTCGGCTTCTGACAGCTCCTGCCAGGTTCCGCCTTTTTGGATCTGGGCGCACTGCTCCAGCACCAGCTCCGGGGATCCCTTGACGTAGACGCGGTAGCTGCCCTCCTCCTGCACCACCACGCTCATGCGCTTGCGTTCCGAGCTAAAGGGGATCTCCTGCGCGCGCGGGTGCTGCTCTTGAAGGGAAGCTTTCTGCAGGTTGGCCTTGGCAGCAGCCACCAGCAGGGCGGCCTCGGTGGGATCCCCTAGGATCGACCAGGTGGGGGCAGCGCCCCGTTGGGCTGGAAGACTGGCCTGCAACAGGGCATCGTTGCAGAAGACCACCGCCCTGAGAAGGGCCTGCAAATCCGGGGCGCTCTGGGGATCAATGGGCTGGCCGCGGCAGTAGAAGGATCCCTTGGGGATGTAGCCGCTGCCGCTGACCTGGTAGTGGCGCTCCGGCGTGAGGATGTCGGTAACCACCATCTTGTTCTCGGTGAGGGTGCCGGTTTTGTCGGAGCAGATGGTGGTGACGGATCCCAGGGTCTCTACAGCCGGCAGGCGGCGGATGAGGGCGTTGCGGCGCACCATGCGTTGGGTGCCGATGGCCAGGGTGACGGTGATCACGGCCGGCAGCCCCTCCGGCACCACGGCTACGGCCATACTGAGAGAGATTTCCAGCAGCGAGGTGAAAGGCGCCATGCTGCCGGCCTGCAGCAGCCCCACGATCACCACCAGCGCCACCAAGGCCAGGGATCCCGACACCAGCACGTTGCCCAGCTGGCTCATGCGCCGCTGCAGGGGGGTGGGCTCGTTTTCCACCGTTTGCAGCAGGGCGGCCACCTTGCCCAGCTCCGTGTTCATACCGGTGGCGGTAACCAAGAGGATCCCGCGCCCCTGCAACACCTCGGTGCCCATGAAGGCCATGTTGCGCCGTTCCCCCAGCTCCGTGTCTTCGGGGAGGACACAGTCAGCCTGCTTGCTAACCGGTACCGCCTCCCCTGTCAGGGCCGCCTCCCGCACCTGCAGGTTGACCGCTTCCGCCAAGCGCCCATCGGCCGGGATCTGCACCCCGGCTTCCAGGAGCACGCGATCCCCTGGCACCAATTGGTTGGCGGGGATCTCCTGCCACAGGCCGTCCCGCTGCACCCGCACGCTGGGGGAGGCCAGCTTTTTTAGGGCCGCCAGCGCTTTTTCCGCCCGGCTTTCTTGTAAGTAGCCCAGCAGACCGTTGAGGCCGACGATCAACAGAATGGCCAGAGCATCTTTGGGGAACTCGCCTTCCTGCAAGTCCAGAGTCGCTGAGATCGCCGCCACGGCGATCAGCATCAGCAGCATGACGTTGCGGAATTGGTCGAGGAAAAGCTGCCAGGCGCTGCGTCCAGGAGAGGAGATTAGCTCGTTGGGGCCGTATTCCCGCTGCCTCTGGATCACCTGCTGGGTAGTCAGGCCAGCATCGGGATCGGTCTGCAACTTCTGGATAACAGCAGGAAGAGGGAGGCTATGCCAGGCCGTAGCAGAAGCACCGGCGGATCCAGAAGCTTGGGCCATCGCAAACACTCCCAGGGAATGGACAAATTCTACGTTAGCTCTCGAAGCTTTCCATAGAGGAAAAGGGGTCCCCATTTCCCTAGTTTCGTGGCAAGGTGGGGACAGAGGCCCCCTGGAGACTGCTATGGCGAGCAAAACTCCCACTCGCGATGTTCAAGTGGCCGTCATTGGCCCGTCCACTCTGGTTTTGCGCTCCCGCACCTGGGATCGCCTCAAGTTTGAGCTGGAATATGCCCGGCAGCGGGGCACCACGGCCAACAGCTACCTCATCCAGGCCCGCCAAACCCTGCTCATCGATCCGCCGGGGGAGTCGTTTACGGACATCTTTCTGGAGGAGCTGGCCCAGCACCAATACCTGCAGCGGCTGGACTTTATCCTACTGAGCCACGTCAACTTCAACCGCATCGCTACCCTCAAAGCGCTTCTGCCGCTGGCCCCCTACGCAGTGGTGCTCTGCTCTAAGCCCGGATCCCTCACCCTGCGAGCGGCCTTTGAAGGCATGGAATCCCCAACTCCTAGCCGTGACGAAGAGGAGGCTGCCGATTTTGGCATTGCCTACGGAACTAACCAGTCCTTTCGCCTGCGCGTGATCCGAGATGGGGATCGCCTGGATCTGGGGGAAGGCCACGAGTTGCATTTTCGCACCGTGCCCACGCCCCGCCACCCCGACGCCCTCTGCACCTACGATCCGGCCACGGGGATCCTCTTTACCGACAAGCTGTTTGGCGCTCATGTGTGCGACGAGCAGGTGTTCGACGAGCATTGGCGGCAGCTCAGCGAAGACCGCCGCTACTACTTTGACTGCCTGCACCGCAGCCAAGCGCCCCAGGTGAAGGCAGCCCTGGCCAAGTTGGAAGAATTCCCCGCCCAGATCTACGCTCCTGCCCACGGGCCCCTCGTGCGCCACAGCCTGCGGCGGCTGCGCTTGGACTACCAGCTCTGGTGCGAAGAGGATCCCTTGGAGCAGCGGGTGGCCCTCCTGTACACCTCCGCCTACGGCAACACCGGCTTGATGGCGGTAGCCATTGCCCAAGGCTTGGAGCGGGCGGGAGTTACGGTGGAGCGGATTAACTGCGAGTGGGCCACCCCTGAAGAGATCGCCCAGGCCTTGGAGCGCTGCCAGGGGTTCATCATCGGCTCGCCAACCCTGGCCGGCCATCCCCCGGTCCAGATCCAAACAGCCCTGGGCCTGATTCTCTCTTCCGTTCCCACCAGCAAGCTGGCCGGGGTCTTCGGCTCCTATGGCTGGAGCGGCGAGGCCGTGGATCTCATCGAGAGCAAGTTGCTCAATGCCGGCTTTACCTTGGGGTTTGAGACGATCCGCGCCAAGTTTAAGCCCACCGCCGAAATCTTGGAAGCTTGCCAAGAGGCGGGATCCCAATTTGCCCAAGCCCTGCGCAAGGCCAAGCGAGCTCGTGCCCCCCGCCAAGGCGGTGTTGAAACTCAGGCGGATCGGCTGGCGCAGGCCCTCAGCCGAGTGGTGGGATCCCTCTGTGTGGTGACCGCCTTGCAGGATGGGATCCCGCGCGGCTTTCTCACCTGGTCAGTGGCCCAGGCCAGCTTCAATCCCCCCGGCCTCACCCTCTCCGTGAGCAGGGAAAGCGAGGCAGAACTGCTCACCCATCCGCAAGCGGCCTTTGTGCTCAACATCCTGCGGGAGGGCAAAAGCAGCAGCCTGCAGCGACACTTTCAACGGCCTCAACGCCCTGGCGAAGACCGCTTTGCCGGCCTGGCCACGGCCACTGCCGAAAATGGCTGCCCGATCCTTTTGGATGCCCTGGCTTACCTGGAGTGCCGTGTCAAAAGTTGGATGGAGTGTGGCGATCGCTACCTCATCCATGCCGAGGTAGAGCGCGGCAAAGTGCTGGATCCCACGGGGGTTACCGCCATGCGGCGCGGGTAATACTGGTCTCAGCTCTCAGGGGGTGTCATTGACCATGCAAGACATTTTTGAGGCGGTCTTCAAAGCTCCTGCCCAGATTGGCGAAAAAGTTGTAGACGTAGTCTTCGATACAAGCAAGTTTGTCGGCCAGGTTAGCGGGGCCGTTGCGCAAACTGTCATTGGTACGGGTATCGAGACCACCCAAAAAGCCGCAGAAATTCTTGCTGAAACCGGCAAAGCCACTTTCCAAGTTGGCCAGAAGGTTACAGAAACTCTTGTTGAAGAAGTTGTCCACCATGAGCCTTATCTGATCCCTATTGAGCCCTCCCGGGGCTGGGACGAAGCCCTGGTTTTCATCAACGGTTTTCTCAGCGAAGGTGAAACCCAACCTTGGAAAAAAAAGACTGTTGTGGGAAACGCTCCGACGTGCCGGATGGCGGGGATCCCTGTACTACCTCTGGTGGGACGCTTCCAGTCCTGTAAACTTGACTTTATCTGCCCTGAAGCTAGGGGTAGGACTACTTGCCCATTGGGAAGCTCACAAAGCCAAGGCCAAGCAAGTGGGACTGGACTACGCCTACCCCCTGCTCTCTGCTCTGCCAGAAAAGCAAATTACCTTGATGGGGTTTTCTTTGGGAGCGAGGGTAGCCTACTACATCATGCGCGGTTGGCCACAGACTGCCGATCGACGTCTTAAAGATGTTATCTTGCTCAGCGGTGCCGTTAGAAGACAAGCCGATAAGAACTGGAGTTTACACGTAGAAAATATCACTGGAAAGTTAGTCAATATCTACAATGAAGACGATTTGGTTCTGGCCTACGTCTTCAAAGTACCTTCCCTCAACCGCAGCCCCTGTGGGATCAAGCCGATCAAAGAGTTCCACCCCAGAATTGAGAGCCTCAATGCCACTCACTTAATCGGCTCTGGGGAGCATGACTCTAGTCAATGATACGCTGGACTATACTGAAAATAATGCCAAGTATGTTCAGTATGGCTGCTTGGTATGGCTAGGTATGTAAAACCGAGAGAAGCGGCGGATTATTTTGGGGTGTGTCTCCACACCTTGAGGCGAT